>JAOZMB010000018.1 GCA_029934515.1 Bacteroidales bacterium | reverse complement strand
ATAAAATAAAAAGAGTTCCGATAGTTTTTGCAGGAAAAGAACCGTATATAACAAAATTGTAACTACCATAGGACTATACTAATTGTTTATAACAATAAGAAATTATTTGTAATAATATAAAATATTATTAACTTTGTGCAATAATTATTTTTTTAATATATGGACAATTTAAAAATGAAAAAGGTGAAGATAGATTTGCAATAATTAGAACAGTTTATATTTGATACAGAGATTAAAAACAATGTTGATATTTAAGACTTAATTGCAAGTAAGAATAGTTGTCCTGTGTAGTTACAACAAAACAATAAAAAATTATGGAAACACAAGAAAATCAATTTTGGGGAATGAACGAGAACAGCTTTATTTCGTTAATGCATGTTAGTCAATTTGCAGGTTTTATTATTCCTTTTGCAGGATATGCTTTGCCTGTAATGATGTGGATATCTAATAAAGATAAGAACGAGAATATTGATGAAAATGGTAAAAATATAATTAACTGGCTAATAAGCAGTACAATATATGCAATTATTTCTGCTATTCTGATATTTGTTGTTATTGGAATTGCTTTATTGATTGTTTTATTAGCACTTTGTATTATCTTTCCTATTATAGGCGCATCAAAGTCAAATAATAACGAAATTTGGAAATATCCACTTGCTATTTCATTTATAAAATAAAATTACATTAAAACAATACTCTGATTATTTATATGAACCAAAAATTTTACACCTTTTTGATAATTTTTATATGTTCTATTATCTCGTCAATTTTTGCTCAGAACTATCCGCCAGCGGTTGGTTATCATGGCAATAATGCTATTCATAAAGACAGTAGTATTATTATTGATTGGTCGTCTGGGGTCGAAATATACAGGTCGTATATGAATATTGAAAATCATAATATTGGGTTTGCGACTTTTGGTTATCCAGAAAATACAATAGGAAAAGCAGATGCAAGTGTTCTTAGTCTTGGCGATGGAGGTTATGCCGTTTTTAATTTTAATATTGATATTGTCAACGGAGCGGGAGACGATTTTGTGGTTTTTGAGAACGGTTTTTTTGAAAACGACACATCAGAATTTGCTTTCCTTGAACTTGCATTTGTTGAGGTTAGTTCAGATGGAATTGAATTTGTAAGATTTCCTGCTGTCAGCGAACTACAAACAAAAATCCAAATTGCTGGTTTTGGTTATATTAACGCTCGATATATAAATAATTTAGCTGGTAAATATACTTTATTTTACGGAACACCTTTTAATTTAGATGATATTAAAAACATAACTGCTGGAACAACCGTTGATATTAACAAAATTACACACATTAAAATTATTGATGTCATCGGAAATATTGATGACAATTATGCAAGCTACGACTCGCGCGGAAACAAAATCAACGACCCATATCCTACGGAATTCGAATCAGGAGGCTTTGATTTAGATGCTGTTGGAGTGATTAATAATAAAAATAATTCTTTTTTTAGCAAGAACGAAGAACTAAAAATATATCAGAATATAAGCTCAGACAAAATTTATTTTGAAATAAAAAATGATATAATTTATGAAATAATTATATACTCGGCAAACGGAAGTATTGCCAAACATATAAAAAATCCAGAAGACAACAATATTGATATTAACGAAATTAAAACTGGTTTGTATATTATTAAATTTCTTGGAAATAAGAACTCATACTTCCGTAAAATTATAAAACTTTGAATCTGTTCTATGTTTGTTTTACAATAATTTATTTAGCGTTTTGTAAATTTTATTTATAGGCAAACCAACAACATTAAAATACGAGCCTTCGATTTTTTCAATTCCTATATATCCAATCCATTCTTGAATACCATAGGCTCCAGCTTTGTCGTATGGTTTATAATTTTTTATATAATAATCAATCTCTTCATTTGTTAATTTCTTAAAATAAACATAAGTTGTATCGGCAAAAGATATTTGTTTGTTCAACAATCTTATACATACTCCAGTTATTACTTTATGTTTACGTCCTGATAAGATAGAAAGTATTCGGAAAGCATCATCATAATTTTTTGGTTTTGTGAGTATTTCATCGTCCAGACAAACAATTGTATCGGCTGTAATAAGTATTGTATTCTCACAAATATGTTCTGTATATGATTTTGCTTTTTTTTCTGATAAATATACTGCTGCCGTTTCGTTATTTATTCCGTCTGGTATAGTTTCATCTATTCCGTCTTTAACGATTATTTCAAAAGTTATACCAAGATTTTCTAATATTTCTTTACGGCGTGGCGATTTTGATGCAAGTAATACTTTTTTATTTTTTAATTTTTCAAATAACATATTAAACAACTAAGTGATATCAAAAAAATAATTTACGATTCTTATATAGTGGTTAGTTGTTAGTGGTTAGTTGTTAGTTCTCTATTTTTTCAAAATAGTAATCCCTTGATTTTCAGCACTTAAATATTTTGATGCGTTGCCATATTATTAGTAAATTTTGTAAAACTGTAAGAAGCAAAAACTAATTTATACAGAATACTAATTTATTATTTAATGGATTACTAACAAATAAAAATTAACAAATAGAAATTAAAAATTAACAAATAAAAACTAAAAAATAGAAATAAACAAATAGAAAATAGAAACTAAAATTAAAAATAAATAAATAGAAACTAAAAACTAACAACTAACCACTAACCACTAACCACTAACCACTAACAACTAACCACTAATTTGTATAGTGATAACAAACGACTAATGAATAAAGTATTCCAAATAGCATAATTATTTTTGATAAATTATTTGCAAAGTGCCAATCTTCTTTTGATTTTGCTTTTATTAGTTTGTAAATAAAAAAAGTATTTGGAATTAATAAAAATATTGTCAAATATATAGCTGACATATATTTGAATCCTCCGTAATAACTTAAATTATGCAATTTAAAAAAGTAAACAAAAAATAACATAAGTATAACAATAATTGTTATTGTAATTACAACGATTTTAGTTATTTTTATACCAGAGACGACTGGCATTGTTCTTCTTCCGTATGCTCTATCTCCTTCAAAATCTTCGATATCTTTAATAATTTCTCTAACAATTGTTGTCAGGAAAGCAAAAATAGTAAATCCGAGTATCCAATAAGAAATATTATAAAAGTTTTGTTTTAACAAAATAAGAGTTTCTGAATATTCTACATTTAAAGGCGGTATTTCATACAGTATTGTCATCAGTGGAACGAGTGCCGTTAAAAGTGCAACTATTATATTTCCTGTAAGGAATTGTCTTTTGTAAGATGTTGAATAGAACCAGAGTAATCCTGTAACGAGGACATGTATATATACGAGTTTCCAAAGGTTTATTTTATAAGATATATAAAATCCGATTAATATTCCGACCAGACTAAAAATAATATGCAATCTAATACTAGTTCTTCTGCTTATATGTTTTCCTACGACGACTCTTTTAGGTCTATTTATTATATCTGTTTTTGTATCGAAATAATCATTGATTACATATCCAGCGGCTGCAATCATAATTGTTGATATTACAAGAAACAAAAAATTCAAATCGCTAAACTGCGAAACATATCCTTTGTATTCCAGAATAGGAAAGATAATACAATATCTCATTAAATATTGCGTAAATGCAATAATTAACAAATCTTTCCCTCGTATTAGTTTAATATAATTTAAAATCATTATTGTTAATATTTTTTATTTCAGTTTAATAATTGCTTTTACAGGTTGGTGGTCTGAGTATTTAAAATTGAAGTCAATATTTTTTATATAAAGCGCCTCAATATTAGGCGAGAGCAAATAATAATCGATAACAGTTGTTAGTGTTTTTCCTTTTTGGTAATTTATTTTTAATCTTCTGTTTGTTGGCAACATATTATAATAAAGCCATGTCCATTTTTTTAGATAATTTTCATTTATGTCAGTTCTTGATTCGTTGTCCATTATATCTTCTTTAAAATTGGGACTAAAATTTGGGGGGCATTGGTTCCAGTCTCCTCCAACAATTACGTAGTTACCTTTTTTAAATTCATCAACAAGAAATATTTTAAGATATTCCATTTGTTGTTGTTTCAATGAGCCGTCATCGTAAGCCGAGTTGTGAATATTTATTATAATAAGTTCTTTTCCGTTATTTATATTATAACGATTTACAAGAAAACACCTGTCGAGAAAAAATATTCCAATAGGCCACTGATAATTACCTGGAAATGAATATCTTGTCGCTTTTGAAGGTGCATATTTACTTAGTGTCATCAATCCAGAGTTCACACTTCCCATAGGCGAACTTATAGGTTGAGGAACAAAAAATACATCATAGTTTTTAGCATAAACGGCGTTGTATTTCGGAAATATTGACGATATTGTATCATATTCATTAAATTTATAACTTCTATTCGATTTTTTATCAACTTCCTGAAACAAATAAAAATCAATATCGTTATATTTTTGCAAATAGTTTTTTATCTTTGCAATGTTTCTTTCAACAATTTCTTTCTCTGGTCTTGTTTTTTCACCTCCATCGTAAAAAAAATCCATTTCTGCATTTAATCCACAATAGCCTATGTTCCAAAGCATTAACGAAATTTTGAGTGTATCGCTTATAGTATCTGCGTTCTCTAACTCATCATATACTACAATTTTTTCATCTGGTTTATAATCATCAACTGTTGCGTAAAGCAAAAAACTGCCAAAAATTGTCAAAATAACAATAAATAAATAAAAGAGTATTTTTAATATTTTTCTCATAAAATTTTATGTTCTTAATTTGTCATAAAGTTTTGATTTCATTTTTTTATATAAAAAAGCTTTAATATTTGTTTTACAGTTTACGGTCAGGTTCTTCTTATCCTGACCGTAAAGATATCAAACAGAAAAAAATTACTGTTATGTTTACTTATAAAATTCATCAAAAACTTTTTTCATACTAAAATGGTCTTTTACACCGCATAGTTCTCTAATTGAGTGCATTGCAAGCATTGGATTTCCTACGTCAACAGTTCTTATATCAATTTGTGATGTTGATATACTTCCGAGTGTTGATCCTCCAGCTTCGTCTGAATGGTTTGCATATTTTTGGTATTCGACACCAGCTTTTTTGCATAACATTCCAAAAACGGCAGCCGAGATTCCGTCTGTTGTATATTTTTGATTTGCATTGAATTTAATTACAGGACCTCCATTTATTTTAGGTCTTGCTACAGGACAATGTTTTTCTGGAATATTTGGGTGTACAGCATGCGCCATATCTGCCGAAATACAAAACGAATTAATTTTTGCTCGCATAAAAGCATCTTTTTCAATAGAACATTCCCATGTTATTCTTTTCAGAACATCTTTAAGAAATGGTGATGCTGCACCTTGTTTTGTACCGCTGCCTACCTCTTCGTTATCAAAACAAGCCATTACATTTGTAGCCTCTGGCGAAATACTATTAAAGAGAGCATCAATACCAGCATGTACCATTGACAGGTCATCAATTTTCCCTGAAGATATAAATTCATTATTCTCTCCCATAATTAGACCTTTTTCAAACTCGTATAAATTTAAATCAAAGTCAAGAATATCTTCTGCATTTACGTTTAGTTCTTTTGCAAGCAATTTTTTTAAATATCCGTCTTTTTCAAATTTATCTTTAATGATACTCATAATTGGCAACATATCAACTTGTTTTCTGAATTTTTTGCCATCGTTTACGTCTCTAAAAAGATGTATCGCAAGGTTTGGAATTATAAGAATCGGTCTTTTTATGTTTATGTACTTTACAATTGGCGACAAAGGATTTTTGCTCATCAGACTTACACGTCCCGCAATAGAAAGCGGTCTGTCAAGCCATGTACTTAAAATTGCACCACCATAAGTTTCAACATTAATTTTGAGATAACTGTTTTCGGCAACAATCTCTGGTTCTGGTTTTATTTTCAAAGAAGGCGAATCCGTATGTGCCGAGACGATTCTGAATCCTTTATCTTCTATCTTTCCTGTCCCGACAATAAAAGCAATTATTGCAGAACTATTTTTAGATGTAAAATACTTCTCCCCTTTTTGCAAATTCCAAATAGCTCCTCTGTCTAACTTTTTAAATCCTTTTTTCAAAAGAGCAGCTTTTATATTTCTTACAGCTTGATATTGACTCGGACTTGCATAGATAAAATCAATCAAATCATTAGCAAATTTTTTTTCTTGTGACATAAAATTATTTTTTTTGTTCAAAAAAAGTTGTAAGTATATACTTACATTATTCTTATTATAAATCAACTTAGTAATGTTAAAAAATAAGTTCTGGTTTGTTTTTTGTAAAATACTTATTATCAGGTGTAAACCAATTCGTAATTCATAATTTATAATTCGTAATTTACTTAACTGATATTGTTTGTATTTTATTTTTCCATTAACCATTTACGGGCTTTTTGTTCATTATCAAAACACGCCTTTGTAAATTCTTCTCCTACTTCTTCTTCCATTGTTTGTTCTACTGACATTTTGACAAACAAATCTTTTGGCATTAAAAAAGCCATCCTTTTTATTATACTTTTATATCTTGGAAAAATATTATTGTTTACCAATTCTTGAATTTCTGGAACGATTGGATATTTCATATCAATAAGATCCACTAATTCTCTTTCTGGTTTATATTTCTCACATTTTTCTGCGAAAATAGTCATTTCTTTTTTAAATTCTTCATTCTTCATTTTCTCTGTTGTCGATAAAAACTTATCAATAATTAAAGAATTATTTTTTTCGTAAATTATCTCTACATAATTGTTTTTGTGTAATATCATAATTTATTTTTTAATGAGTTTGCCTTATAAAATTTTATAAAAAAAAACAATATTTATATCTTTGCAACAAAATCCGTGAAATATCCGTATAATCCGCGTTCTTCAGCGTTCCTATTTATCGGAGTAATATTTATTTTACCTTAATTTTTTCGTCTTCTTCTTTTGGTTTTACAATTGAACTTATCAATTTATCAACACCGTCGAAGACATATTCAACTCCGTATCCAGCAAGAAAAGCCAAAGCAGCTGTTGATAATGATTTTACAAATGTAATTTTTTGTTGTTCTATATCACCCCAAAGTAAACCTACTATTAAACCAGCTAATGCTCCGAGATGTATCCTCAGAGTATATTTTATATTTGAATAATCAGAGAATGTTACAGATTTAATATCTGACGCTAAACCTCTGAGAACAAATACAAAACCACCAATTAATCCGTACAAAAGTGGTAGCAGATAAAGTTGAAGTATTTGAGTAAAATTTTGAGCCTCTTGTATTGTTTCTATATTTGTACTTATATTTGTTTCAGGAACAGACATATTGTTGTCATAGTCTGTTTTAGAATTATCATTTATTTGTTTTTTGTTAAAATTAGCCAGTTCTTCTTCCGACAAATACATACTGTCTTCTTTTGTCGGGATTAGGCTGTCATTTTTTGGATAATCTAGCATTAATTCAGATTGTGTTTGAACGATATTTTTCTTACTTATATTTCTAACTTTTTTTTCTTCGGCTATTTCTTTTTTTGTTTTTTTGAATGTTATAGTCCTTATTGTACCGACCCATGGTTCTAATAATTTGATACTACTTTTAATTTCTTTATCTAATTTTTCTTTTTCTGCTTCGAGACGATATTTTTCTAGTTCTGCTCTTTTGTTTCCTGCTGGGTCGGAACTAAGAATAAGTTGTATTTCGTCTTTCCTTTCGTCGATTTTGTCAATTCTGCTTTTATTTGCACGGATATTATTAAGAAGTGTTGTTCCGTTCAACGAAAACATTTGAATTATCAACATTAGCAAAATCCAAAATAATGTTAAAAGAGAATAACGTGTAACCGCTTTTTGAGTAAGAGAATTTTTACTCTTTATTTTAAAGAGATTTTGAAAATAATTAGGAAATACAATTTTTTGTTCTTTTGTAGCTTTTAAACTTTGAATAGAGACAGGTCTGACGGTCTTTGACAATTGTTTGTAAGCCATCCAAAATTTAATTTCTAAATTTGGTTCCCATTTGTTTGTTGCATCACATTGTTTGGCATCAATTAATATGGCAATCCATTCTTCTTCAATTTCTAAACCATGTTCTGTTGCATAATTTAATAATAATTTTGCATTGAATACAGATTCTGACAACATATCTGAAATGCCATTCTGTATTGAATTTTCCATAACTTTTTCCATAATACAAATTTGATAAAAATATTTTGATAAAAAAAAATTTTTTTCATTAACAAAAATATATTTTAAAAACAGTGTTAAAATTTCATTATTAAAAAATAACATCTAATATTTCTACGTAATATACAATTATTGCTCTTGCAGGTATTTTTTTGCCATCGCCGACTAATCCATGTGCAAGGTGAGGAGGTAAAATAAATCTTGCTTTATCGCCTTTTCCAGTCATCAGAAGTCCTTCTTCTAATCCTCTTTCAATCTTACTATATCCTATTTTTAATTCTTTAACTACGGAAGAATCAGAAGAATAACAAAACGTTCCATCAAGAAGTTCGACTCTGTAATTGAATCTTACTACTGAACCTTTTTTTAATATTATTTTTTTACATTTAAAATAAATTTCGTAAAAAAGTCCTGTTTCGCTTTCATTCATATTCCAATTACGGCGTTTAATATAAGCAGATATTCTCTCTCTATCGGTTATAATTAACGATTTATTTATCAATCTTAAAGTATCATTTCTGTCTAATTGAGAAATAATTTTTGTTTGCTGATATGTTATATTTTTATTGTCATCGTTGCACGAGAGAATTAAAAATACAATAAATAAAAAAATAAATATTTCTTTCATTGTTTAAAATATTATAATGAATAATTGATAATTTATATTATTTTTTTGTCTAATTATAGGGCAGACACATCAAAAAAAAATTATATATTCTTGGTCTTTTTCCAATCCGTTTACAAGAATTATTATCAATGGTGGTTTCGCGAGTTTTTCAGTTACTGTAATTTCTTCTAACGAAAAAATTCTTTTGTAAAATATTTATTATCAGGTGTAAACCAATTCGTAATTCGTAATTTGACTAAGTCAAATTATCTTCAGTTTTGTTTTCGTTATCATCAATATTATTATCATCTAAAATACTTTTAAAAGGTGAAGTATTTGCTATTGTTTTAGCTATATTTTCTAAGTGCATACCAACTTGTTTTAGGTTATCAAACAAATCAACATGAACTTTATGAGTTATTAATGTTTTTGATTTACCTTTGTGTATTCTTATGATATTTTTTAATTTCAGTCTTTCCAGACTTTGTAAAATCAGCCTCAAGAAGATTTTTCTCTTCAATAAGAGGTACCATCTCATCGTAAATAATATCTCCTATACTTTCAATATCATTAATAATTGATAGCGGGAACAGGAGTTTTCAAAACATTTTCATTAAGATAGCGTGTTGAAAGATAGGAGTCTTCTTTTTCCGATTCTAGCTCAGGCATTATTTTTAATATCAAATTTGATGTTATTTTTGTCAAAGGAAGGAAAAATATTGCTACCGAAAAATTAAATATAGTATGTGCGTTTGCTATTTCTCTTGCTGGTCCAGAACCAAAAGTCTTTACGAAATCGGCAAAATACGGTATCCAAAATACAAATAATATTGCACCACCGACATTAAAAAAAGTATGAGCAACAGCAACACGTTTAGCTTCGCGCGATGCACCAAGACTTGTCAATCCAGCTGTTACGCAAGTTCCTATATTTGCACCAATAATCATGGGAATACCAGCTTCAAGAGTTAATAAACCCTGCTGTGCCAAAACAATTACTATACCCGTAAAAGCACTGCTACTTTGTATAAGCGCAGTAAATATTAAACCAACAATTATACCTGCAAATGGATTTTCAAGACCTTTTAGCATATCTATAAAACCGGGATAAGTTCTTAAAGGCGACATCGCCGAACTCATTAATTTCATTCCGTAAAACAACAATCCGAAACCGAGAACTATTTCACCAATATTTTTTATGCTCTCTTTTTTTGAGAAAGCTATAAACCCAAAACCAGCAGCTATCATTAGTATAGCATAATCTGTAAGTTTAAACGCAATTAATTGTGCTGTTACAGTTGTTCCGAGATTCGCGCCGAGTATCACACCAAGCGATTGTCCGAAATTCATCAGACCTGATTGTACGAAACTAACCAGCATAACGGTTGTTGCACTGCTCGATTGAATGACCATTGTTACAAATGCGCCAACGGCAAGACCAATAAAACGATTATCCGTCAGTTTTGATAAAATCCTACGCATCTGATTACCAGCTGATTTTCGCATTCCTTCGCTCATTTTTTCCATCCCATAAAGAAACAAAGCCAAACCACCAAGAAGCCCAATAATCAGAAAGAACCAATTAATACCATCATCAACAGAACCAGCGGCATACAATTTGTCAGTAATAAATAAACTTATCGTAAAAACAATTAAAAAAAATTTTTTCATGTGTAAATAAAATTGTGTGAAATTTAAGTTAATATATTTCTATAATAACTTTTTTCTCTGGTTTTTTGGAATTAATCAATTCCATTATAAATTATGAATTACGAATTATGAATTATAAATTGGTTTTCATCACACCTATTTTTTTTATTCATAAAGCTCGGTGAAAACACAGACAAAGCGCACTAATCTCGACTGATTTCTAATTGTGGCGAATTCGCCATAATTGAAATCTGCGCCTGTGTGGTGTTTTCACTGCACCTATTTTTTATTCATTCTTTTATACGCCATTTTATTTCAAATCCTGTTGTTGTAATTTCATTTATAAAAGGGTCGCCTTGTTTAAAATATTCATTATTAAAATGATGCACTTCGATTAAAGGATATTTAATATTGATTTTAGATGTTAGACGATTATTATAAATGAAATTTTTTGTAAAATGATTCGAGATAAGAGCAATATCAATATCTGAATATTATGATTGTTTATTTTTGGCAAAAGAACCAAACAAAATAGCTCTATCTATATTAATTCCATATATTAAACAATCTTTAATAAAATTTGTTACATGGTCTATTGCTGTTTCTTTTGTAAGCATAATATAATTTCTTAACATTGAATTTTTTTAAGTTCGGTTTTATTTTCTTGCAACATTTCATAAATACCAGACCAAATCATATAATCATCTTCGTCTCCGAACTTCCCAGATTCAAATTGTTGAAAAAATAATGGTGATGAAAGATTGTATTTACGTTCATATTTTCGTAAATCTTTTTCGATATTGAAAATAGCTTTCTCTAAATGTGAAATTTTGTAAATAATAAAATCCTTAAAAAAGTATTCTATATCGGTTTGTTTTGACATGAGGTAATTTAATCGTTGCTCGATGTCTGGTTGTAATTCAATATTTAGAGTTATCATAATATATTATTTCAAATAATTATCCATTATTGATTGTTTTTTTGCAGAAGAAATAGAAATTATGCCTTGAGATTTAATTATTATATTTTCTAAGTCTTCTATTTTGGATACTAAAATTTTTTGCTCTGATAAGGGTGGAACAGGGATTTTTAAATCTTTTATATATTTATAATGTCTTTCATATCTATCTTTATTTGTTATTTGTGTTTGTTTTATTATAAAATAAAAATATTTAGGAATAATTTTTTTGCTATCAACTTTTAATAATTTTGTTCCATCGGCACCTCTGACAAAAGGAAAATCAATATATTTAAAAATACAAGTGTGGTCGCCAAAAACAATTAAAGGCAAATCTGTAATAACGAATGATTCATTTGTATAACCAGATATTAATTTATTTGATTCTTGTGTTATCACTGGATATTTCCCATTCTCTAAAATTTCTTTTTTTGGTATTTTTGACAAATTACCTAAAATGTCTATTTCTAAATTTTCAATAGTCGATTTTTCCCAATTATTTTTTTTAAATTCTTTTATTTCATTATAAATATTTGCATTAGTTTTATCAATAATTTTTTGTGCTTTTTCGCTTGCCTTGTCTATAACTTCGCACTCGTTTACTATTTGCTCTTGTACGCTTTTGGGAGGTAAAGGGATTTTGATTGACAAATATTGTTCAAAATCTAAATTTTTAATCCCACTCATACCTTTTTGAAAATCAAATGTAAAACCAAGTTCATAAAAATAGTTTAAGTATAAATATAAATATTCAGATTTTATATTATTTGAAATTAATCTTAATCTACTTGTAAAATTAGAGTAAGAATACTCACCTTCTTTTTTATTAAAAAATATAACACGACCAATTGCCTGTGTATCACTTCCACCTGATTTTTCAATAACAATATCACCGTATTTTAATTTTCGTTTTTCGTATTGTTTTTTTTCAACTTCTAATACAGCAACATCAGATAAATCAAATTTTCCTCCTTTTGTAAAATTCGTATTTCTTATTACTGTAACTTTAACAAAAGGCTCTTTCTTCCCAATCCATAATCCGTTTAAAGTTTCAACAACTTCTCCCAACTTCACTAACTCCCATTTAGTATCAATATTAATATTTTTCTTAGGCGAGAGCAAAAAATTTTTATTAAAATCTTTTCTGCTAAAATCAAGAATATCAGTAACATTAACATAACTAACTAAATCTTTGTATTGCTGAAAATCTTTTAAGTCGTTTTGTTTAGCACCGATAAAATTTTGTTGTATAAGATAATTTATTTTTGTTTTGTCGTTTGTGTTTTTCGGGTTAAACAAAGGTGTAATAATATCATTTAATCCGTTTCCATCTATATATTTTATACCTTCTTTTCCTTTTGCTCCGCTCCATTGGTATCCCAAAAATTTCTTTTGAATTTTGTTATTTTTCGGACTTTTTACTATCAGTACTTTTTGCTTGTTTTCGTGCGCCAATATAAAATAAAATAGTTTTTCTTTTTCTATTGCGTATATATATTCTATAAAATTTTCGTCTAAAATTTTCTTTTTTTCTACTTTATTTTTCTTTTTAAAATAGATTTTCTTTTTTAAGTTTTTAACTTCGTTACTTTTTTCAAAGTTTTTTTTGTATTCTACAAAAATATCATATTTCAGAAGCTTTTCTAATTTATCCATATCTTCGTCTGTAATTCCAAATATTTTTATATATTCATCAAATTCTATTTTAATATGTTTGCAATATTCTTTTATCAGGTCTAAATCCTGATATTCTAAAATATCTCTATTTAGAGGTTTATTTCCAATTAATTGTTCTCTTAAATTTTCTTCGAAATAATCTTCTACACGGTTTGCGTAATGTTCTTCTTGTTCTGGTCTTTCGCATTTACGTTTCAGAAAAAGGACTACTGTATTTGTACCTGTTTTACCAAAAGTACCGCTTCCGAGTTCAACAATAGCAATAATATCAAAAAATTTAATTATAATTTCACGAGTTCCTATATGCGTAGCATCAGAGTTCGAGAGTATAGACGATGGTACAATAATTCCAACTACACCGTTTGGAGACATAATTTGTTTTGCCCTTTCGATAAAAAAACATTGTATATTATTTGTATTGCTGTTATTTTTAGTTGTTTTTATAAGTTTATAATTTTTCTTTTGTTTTTGGTCGAGATTCATTAAAAAACCTTCTACTGCAAAAGGCGGATTTGCAACAAGTACATCAAAACTTTCGGGTTTTATTTCATCAATATTGCTGAGTGCATCTTTTTCTAATATTTTTATTTGGTCTTGTCCGTACATATAAGCTGATACTTTAGCAATTTTTGCAAGTCTGTCTTCTTTTTCTATTCCAATTATATTTTCGTAATATTTACTAATTTCGGTATTTTTATATTTTTCGACAAGTTTTTTTATTTGGTTTGCATATTCATTAAGGAAGTGTCCTGCTCCGCATGCGTAATCGATTGCTTTTAATGGTTCTTTTGAATTTTTTATTTTATATTCTAATGGCAGCGCTGCGACAATAAATTTAGTTATTGGCATTGGCGTAAAAAATTGTCCTTCTGATTGTTTAATAGAATTGTCAAGGAAGAATTCAAACATATCTCCCAGGAATTGGTTTTGTTTTTTAGTTTTAAGTCTTAGATTTTGCCACATTTGTACAATTTCGACAATAACTTTTGTATTTCTATTAAAAAGTCTTTCGTTGTGTACATTAATAAGCGAGAATGCGTTGTTTGAGAAGAATTTAAGGTCTCTAAAATATTTTTGTATTTGTTTTTTAGTTGCGTTTTTTTTGTTTTTTACTGTCCAGAATGCGTTATCAATTTGTTCTGAGCTGATATACATAACTTCATCTTTTAGGAATTTACGCATACCTACTTGATAAAGTTTTTGCAGTCTGTCAATGAAGTCGTAGTAATTATCATAAGCAATACCTTTCCAGTAGAATTCGAGTTTATTTTTGTTTTCTTCTTCGTCCACAATTTTAGCAAGGAAAAGATTTACGAGTACTTCGAAAGCTGTTTCTCTTCTGGCGATATTGTGTTGTCTAAGTATTGTTCTGAAACGGTGGTATTTTCCGTTTTTATCTTTGTCCGTTACTGGTCTTGTGTCTATTTCGAGAGAATAATTATTTTTACCAATTTGATATGCTTGTATATTATTTTCGAATATTCCTGTTTCCGTATATTCTTGTTGGTATGTTTCTGTCCAAACGTTGAAACGTTTTTTTACATTAGTAGCGTTTCTAAAAGATTTTAGGTTTTCATTTTGTTCGAGTATTTTATCATTATCTTTGTGCGAAATTATTCTTTGTTCTGTTATAATTTGTTTATTTTTTTTATCAAATTCGCTTGCGTATAGGCATAGGAATTTTGTTTCTGCTATTTGTTGCGCATACGAGAATAGTTGTCCTCCGTCTTCTTTTGTATCTTTCCAAGCTTTGTAGAATTCTTTTCCGTATGTTTTGCATTCTATAATTAGAATAGGCTTGTTGTTTTGGTCTTTTACGAGTATATCAGCTCTTCCTCCGCTTGCTCCGTGTCCTATTTTCCATTTTGGTTCGAGTTCTATATGTTTTGGTTTGTATCCTTTTTCTAATAGTTTGTTTACACATTCGAAGACGACTGCATTTTCTGCTGCATCAAAATTACATGTTTGTCTTTCGTTAATTATGAGTCCTATTAGTTCTGGATATTCTAATATTTTTTTTTTAAAATCAGCTTTTAAATATACTCCAGGCTGCTTAAAATTTTTATAAAAAATATTATTTTTTTCTTTGAACTTTAAATATCTTAAAAGTTCTTTAAAATTATCTTTCTTTATCATTTTTATTGTGATTTATTATTTCTTGCAAATCGAAATATATATAATAAAATACTGCTTTCCCTCCTAGTCTAATTTCTCCGAAGAGTCGATTTTTATATTTTATTTTTATTTTGAATGGTACTAGTTTTTTATCAAAAGTAATAGCATAATTTATTTTATGATTTAAAATACCGTTTTCATCTTTTTCTAATTTTCCAATAATAGTATCATAAAAATAATCGATTTTAAATTTATAATCTTCATATTTTTGATTTTCAGATTCTACGTACAGAAAATCTTCATCCGAAATAATATCTTTAATATTTAATGGATTATCTGCATAATTTTCAATTTTTTTTCTTAAAAAGAAATTTTTTATTTCTTTGTTTATATATTTATTTGCTTTTTCACTATCCTGAAATGAAATGAGTGGTACATAATTACTTTTAATATTTTTATTTTTTTCTATCATTTTTCTAAATATTTTTCTATAATATACATAAAATTTGCTTTGAACAATTTAATTTTATTATTTTTCAATAATTTATTTGTATTCATGTGTGATTCACCAATCATATCATCTTTTGATTTAAAATAATTTTCGTCGAAATAATAAGGAATTACAAATTGGCTTTTTATCTGGTAATTAATATAATTTTTATTCGATAACTCTAATGAGTTTTCAAAAGCTAATTCATAGACTAATTGTTTTTTTATATCATCTATAATTTTATCATTAATTTTAATAAAATCATTTAATGGATGGTATTTGTAATCTATAATTTCATATTTATCACTCATCATTAGATTCAAATTTTTTATTATAACATCTATATGAATATTTTTTATGAATATTTCTGTACGGTTATCAGAACGCGATGATTTTTTTAATACCCTAATTAGTTTTACCAGATCTTTTTTTCTTTTTTTGTTTATTAGTTTAATTTTTGCATTTAATTTTTTACTGTTTATATAAGTAAATTTTATATTAACAAAATCATTATCCAGGATTAGTCCACTGTCATTTTCAAGTTTTTCTATATTTGCCGAGTAATAAACAACTTTCATTAGGTCTGGTTTCAGAAATCGTTGTTTTGTAGTATTGTTTAGTTGGAAACTAAATGGATTATTAAATCCTTTTTTAATAAAAATTTTATTTTCAATATCCCCGTATTTATCTAATATTTTTTCATAAACATCACTATCTTCGGAGATATCAGCGAATAGTATTAGGTTTTCGAAATCTTTACTTTTTAGCATATAGTTTTGGCAAATACTTTCCCACACAAAAGAGAAATTATTAATTCCAAAATATTCACCTTTTTGTTCTATGTTAGTTTCTGCACCGTAAAGAAATGTTTCTATTGCACTAAAAAAATGCCAATAGTCATCATCTTTATATGCAATTTTTCTATCTATTTCTGATAGAATACTTTTTAATGTATTAATTGTATTTTCATAAGTTTTGTTATCGAATAAAGAACTATTTGGCATTAAATTTTCATCTTTAAAATTTTTTGCAAGTTTTCTAACAATCGGGTTAATTTCTTCTTCTTCTAGTTCTGTTTTAATTTCGTTAAAAATAAAACTATATATTTCGATTAACTTTGTATGTGTGTGTTCTCTTTTTTTTCTTAGCGTTATCATTTCATCGATAAATGGGACATGATTTTCCAAAAAAACAGCTTTATGCAAATATTTATCTAATTTTGAATAATCAATATTTTGACTAGTTACATTTTTATTTAAAAAAGAATAAATTTTTAACTCGTCGTAATTATGCAAAATAGAATCTAATAAAGTTAATTTGCTATATAAAACAGTACTTTTATTATTTCCCAATTTTATTTCAAAACCTTCTTGTCCTTTAATAACTCCGTCTCTGTCTTTAATTTTATAATTATTTATACTTTCTGAATGTTCGGCAACAAATTTTTTAAAAACTTTGTACATTTTAAAAAAGAAGTTCTTTTTTACTTCAAAGTCGTTTTCTGGAAAGTTTTTAAATCCATGCGGTAAAAATAATTCATATTGTTTATGTATTGGATTATATTTTATGCCGACAAAAGAAAATTCAATTTCTTCTTTTTTTACAACTAAATTTTGAAACATATTTATTTAAAATCAATTATTTTTTCAATAAAGACATCAACTTTTTTAGTAAAGTCTCCGAATGTTATTATTTCGTTCTTTTTTACGTTGAGTAAATCAGCCAGCGCTTGTTTATTATATCCAAAAACGCTGTCCCAAATAAAAAACATAAGTTTATTTTTAATTTGTTCTCTTGTTATTATTTCACCTTTAATAAACCAATAACCAATTTGTTTGTCTTCTACTTTACGAATAGAATCAGATTTACTTTTAATAAATTTATTCAAATTATCAACAAATTTGACCCATTCTACTTTACTTTCTTTGGTTTGTAATTTTTTGCTTTTTGCTTTTGCTTTTTCATAATCAGGATTTAAAAATTCCCAGTCCCATCGTCTTTTAAAAGCACTATCCATATAATAAATAGAAGAGTCGGAGGTATTCATTGTTGCCAAGATATATAAATTTGGAGGGAGTTTAATTTTTCTATCTTTAATTTTTAATTTTTTCAGATATGAGTCTATTTCTGAAATCACAATATCATTGCTGTCATTATATGTAAATGTTTTTTTATCTACTATAATTCCAAAGAGTTCAAGTAATTTTTTAAATTCCATTTCGGAGATAGAGATTTCGTAAGATGACCATCCGTCTTGTTCTCTGTCTAGAAGTTGGAAAGTTGTTCCGAAAATTGCAGATGAGTTTCCGCGATTAAGTTCGTCAATAACGAGTGCTACATTTTTTGGTTTTTCATATTTATTATTATTTTCCAAAATATTTTTATATGCTTTTGCTAATGCTGTCAAAAAATGTCCTTCATAAAAATTATATTCAACTTTTCCTTTTACTGTTAGCGGTAAGAGTTTTCCCATAAAATCGCCATAAGTATATTCTGGGTGGAAAACAGTTTTTACACAATTTTCAGTATCTTCTTTTTTTATTCCTAAATCGGGTAAAATTTCATGTTGTATTTTATAACTTTTCCCTGTACCGGGACTCCCAAATATTATTTTTTGTCTATTTAACATAGTTTATTTTTAAAGTAAAATTTTCTTTTTAATTTTTTTGCAAATATATGTAAAATAATCAGAATATATTTATATTTTTATGAAACATATAATTTTAGACAACGAATCACAAGTTTTTCAGCTTGTAAAAATTCATAAAACAATAAAAGTTTGGCTTAAAGCCAAACCGACAGTTTTTATATAGAAACCAATTCGTAATTCGTAATTTATAATTCGTAATTTTTCTTATTTATATAAATTTTATATTTTTAATTAAATTTTCACCAGCAGTTTTATTAAGTTTATCAATAACAGCATGTTTCATCATTGCGAGTTCATATTTTAATACAGACGAACTAATTTTAATAAAAAAAGTACCTTTATTAATATAAATTTTTTCTGTTTTAAGAGCAATACTTTTTCCCATTATTTCTTCCCAATTATTTTTTAATCTTATTTCTTTAAGTTTTTTATCAGCACCTATTACTTTTAAATATTGCATTAAAACATTTTTCAAAGGTTCTGTATTATTTCTTCTCATTAGTTTTGTTTTTTATTTGTAAAATTTACAAATCGTTAATAGTAACAAATTTAATATTTTTATTTTTATAATTATTTAGGAAGTTATCCAAGATCTTAATTGTATCATAAACAGTATCATGAAAGAGAATAATATCTCCGGATTTAGTTTTTTTTATTCTTTTTATAGTAATTTTTTTATTCTTAACAGTATCTAGTGAGCGTATATTCCAGCCGATTGTTTTCATATTGAGTTTACATACTGCTTTTGCAATATTAGGGTTTGTAATTCCAAATGGAGGTCTGAAAAGAACAATTGATTTTTCAATTATATTTTCAATTATTTTATTTGTTTCGTATATTTCTTTTTGGACTTTTTTTGTACTCGAAAAAGTAAAATTTATATTGTGTAATTTTGTATGATTTCCAATAGTATGACCTTTTGAATTGATTTTTTTAATAATATCTGGATAAACTTCTGCTTTACAGCCGATACAAAAAAAAGTTGCTTTTGCATTATATTTTTCAAGAACATCGAGTATATACAAGGTCGTTTCTGGACAAGGTCCATCATCAAAAGTTATTGCTATTTTATTTGTATTTATTTTTGCTTTACATATTGCTTTTAAATAAAAATTTGAACATATATTAAAAGAGGCATAAATAATAATAAAAACATAAGAAAATAGCAATAAAATGTATAAATAAAATGAAACATGTAATAAAATATCAGTTATAATAAATATTAATAATACCGAAAAAATAGTAATATTTGTCTTTCGAAAGTTCATATTTACTAAGTAATTGTTAAAAAATAACTTTTTGATTTGTTTTTTGTAAAATACTTATTATCAGGTGTAAATCAATTCGTAATTCGTAATTTACTAAGTAATTTATTTTTCTATTGTTTCTATTATATATGAAATTAGATTTTCACGTTTTACTTGTTTTTGCACTTTTGCTCTCCATATTTTTCTATCTTTTATATCCTGCATTTTTTTATCTTTTCCAAGTTTAAGGTTTTTAACAGTAACTATTCCTTGTTTTATTTCGTCTTCACCTATTAGAATTGCAAGTGGGCAATTTTTTTTGTCAGCATAAGTTAGTTGTTTTCTAAGACCTTTCTGAGTACCGTAATATATTTCTGTTTTTATTCCGGCGTTTCTTATTTCAGCTGCAATTTTCTGATATTCAGACATTAAGTTATCATCAAATACTACAATAAAGACTGGTCCGTTTTCTAATTTATCTTTTTGTTTTGTTAAATAAAGTAATTCAGCGAGTCTGTCGACTCCGATTGATGCTCCTGTTGCTGGTGCTTTTATGCCGATTAGTTTTTCTACTAATCCATCGTATCTTCCTCCTCCACAAATTGCACCGACTTTTCTTTCTCTTCCTTTTTCGTCTTTGTATTTTTGCATAGAATTAACCTCAAAAACAGGACCCGTATAATATGCCATACCGCGTACCATTGTTGGCAAAAAAGCTATTCTATCGTCTTTGTATCCGATGTCATTTAATAATTTATCAATTATAATTAATTCGTCAAGTCCTTCATTAAATATTTTGTCTTTAATTGATAGCTTATTAAGATTATTAATTATTTCAGTTCTAGTTGATATTCCATTAAAAGTTGTCAAATATTTTTCTATTTTTTCTATAATATTTTCTGTCAATTTTAAACCTATTATTTTAGCACCGGAAGAATCTTTTCTACCTTTTCCGAGTTCTTTAACAACTTCTTTTATTCCGATTTTATCAACTTTGTCAATTATTCTTAGAATATCTTGTTCTATTTCTTCTCCGTTCTGAGAAATATTTTTATCATCAATAATTTTTATTTCAAAGATACCTATTTCTCTTAAAAAACCTTTTAGTATTTTCCTATTGTTTACGTTTACAATATAAGTTTCTCGTTTTAGACCTATTGCTTCCATTGCATCTGATAGTATCATACAAACCTCAGCATCAGCTGTTATGTTATTTGTACCTACTGTATCGAAATCTAGTTGCCAAAATTCTCTAAATCTGCCTGGGTCTAATTTTGTTTCATATCTAAATACTTGTCCAAATTGGTAACGTCTAAAAAGCGGTATTTTTTTTTCGTTTATATTATTTTTCAGAAATTGAGACCACAGGTTTTCAGAATACAAACGTGCAAGAGGTGCTGTCAAATCGTATCTTAGCGACAAATGATGGTTATCCATTATTACTTTGTTCCATTTATCTCTAAGTTCTTCGCCGTTTTTTTTATAAACTGGTTCTTTTTCAGGATTTCTAAACGAATATACTCCTTCTTCGATAGTGTCTCTATCTGGCATATATTTACCAAGACAATCAGCATATTCTATTATTGGTGTGTCCCAGTGTTCGTATCCGTATTTTTTATAAACCTCTCCAGCTTTTGTAATTATTTTCCATCTCAACTGGTTTAATTCTGGATAGATATCTCTAAAACCTTTAATTTTTCTTGGTATTATACCTCTTTTGTTATCAGACATGTTTATATTTATTTGATTAATTAAAAAAAAAAGAAGGCACTGCATTTATTTTGCAGTGCCTTCTAAACTGTACCATCGAAGAGATTCGAACCCTTGATCTCTGGAACCACAATCCAGCGCTTTAACCAGCTAAGCTACGATGGCAATAATTAGATTGCAAAGTTAAAAAACGTTTTTTAACTTACAAATTTTTTTCATTATTTTTCACAAATTTTTAATTTTGATAGAAAAAAATGGAGTTAATAAATATAATTATTGGTAATAAATTACTCCTGCGCTTTGGCGGTGAAAACACCGCACATGCGCAGAGAAAAAAATATTAATTTAAATTTGATTTTTCCAAACCTGATTTTGCTGATATTTAAATAAAATCACAAATAAATTACTGTCAGTGTGGTTTGAAACCCCGCCGACAGTAATTTATTGCCCAACTTTGTGTTTGTAACAATCTTGATTAAGTAAAAGTAAAAATCAATACCCAATGAGTGGGTTTATATTTATTTCTTCATAAAACTCTCTATTTTTTTTAATTTCGAGAGCCAAAAAAAGTGCTTCTCTGAACGAATCTGGCGATGCAATTCCTTTTCCTGCTATATCGTATGCTGTTCCGTGAACGGGCGATGTTCTTATTACAGATAAACCAGCAGTATAATTTACACCAGATTCAAACTCAATAACTTTAAATGGAGGCAAACCCTGGTCGTGATACATAGCAAGTACAGCATCAAACTTTTCGTATGAACCAGAACCAAAAAAACCATCACTTGCATAAGGCCCGATAGCCATTATTCCATCTTCTCTTGCTTTGTTTATAGCTGGAATAATAATATCCTGCTCCTCCTTTCCAAGCAAACCCTCATCACCAGCATGCGGATTCAAACCAAGAACAGCAATTATTGGTTTGCGTATCCTAAAATCTTTTATTAATGATTGATTTAATATGTGTAATTTACTCAATATGCTGTCAAAAGTAATATAAGAATATACATCTTTGATAGCTACATGTCCAGCAACAACACCAAGTCGCATACTTTTGCCAACCATAAGCATCAATACATCTTTGGCTTCGAACTTTGATTTTAAAAACTCTGTGTGTCCAGGAAAATTAAATTTTTTTGAGTTTATGTTATTTTTATTGATAGGAGCAGTTAAGAGTACATCTATTTTATTTCTTTTTAAATCTTTTACTGCATAATCCAATGACTGAAAAGCAGAAACTCCAGCTAATGTTGTTGATTTTCCAAGTTCGATTCTTATATTATCACTAATACAATTAATAATATTTGAACGTTTGTGGTTTGCTTGTTCTGGTGTCTTAATTTGGTTCAAACTAAAATTATCAATATTAATTGCTTTTCTGTGATATGCTAAAAATTTCGGAGAACCGTAAACAATGGGAGTACAAAGTTCTGTTATTCTATTGTCAAAAAGCGTCTTGATAATAACCTCGTAACCAATTCCATTCATATCTCCGTGTGTAATACCTACTTTGGGTTTTTCAGATAAAATTTCTTTATTATTCATAATTTATAATTTTTTTATAAAATAATTTTATTACTTTTAACGTTATAATGCTAAATAGCATTATTCTTTAGGAAAAAGAATTTATAAAATTAAAAAATGTTCTTTAAAATTAAATAAAATAATTTATAATTTTGTTTAATTTTGGCAAATAAATAAATTTTAAATGAAATGAGAAAAATAAGTTTTTTTATAATTGCAATATTTACAATTTTTGAGATATATGCACAGAGCTACGGAAAAAAACAACAATCAAAGAATTATTATTTTGCATTTAAAATAATGCCAGGAGTAGCCGATGAATTAGTTCAATTTGCAGTGATTAAGAATGATAATAAAGGTATAGATGAGATATCTTTCCTTACAAAACAAAGTTGGGTTAGACAAATTTCTGGCAAAGAAATATCAAAAGCCAATCCAAATAAAGAAAATCTGTTAATAAAATATAAGCTCTTTAAAATTCCAGACAAGGTGCAGAGAGAAGGTGATGTGAGTGTTTCAGAATATACAATGTACAAAACAATTCAGTTACTTAATAATTTGTGGAGATTAAGATATTATGAATATCCATACAGATTTTACAAAGGCTCAACAAAAGGATGGGCAAAAAATTTAAATCATAAAATAAGAACATTACCTTCAAATAATCAATTTGAGATATTAAAAACTTACGGAATTGAGAATTTTAATAATTTTTTTTACGGTGAAAACGTATATAGACTTTTGAGAGATGTAGGAAATACAGCATGGCAAAATAACTACGCCGAGAGTATTGATATGGATCCAAACGAACCGTCTTCAAAAAAAAAATAATTACATTTAAAGATATTTTTTTTAGTTATAAACAACTTTAAAATTTGTTTTTTTTATTAAAAATAAATGTTCACAAACTAATAAATCAGAAATAAAATGAAAAAAATAATTTTTTTAATCGTTATAATATTTACAATTTGTAAAATCTCGGCACAAGGAAATATAAAGTTTGGAACAGATGAAACCTCTGATGATTTCTATTTTGCATTTAAAATAATGCCTAATTTTAACAATAAATTAGTCCAATATGCACTTATTAAAAATACGGGCTACGGTGATTATGAAATATTTTTTTTGGCACAGAGAAATTGGGTATTACAACTTACAGGCAATGAACGATCTCTTGCAAATCCTAACAAAGAAAATTTGTTATTGAAACATAAAGTTATTGATATTCCAGATGATGTTTCCACAAAAGGTGAAGAAAAAATATCAGACTACACAATTAGCAAAACAATTAATACACTTAACAATCTTTGGCGATTACGATATTGCGAATATCCGTATCCTCATAGTGGAACAGCCAAAGGATGGGCTCGACATAAAGACCCAAAAGTAAGAACATTACCTTCTGATAAACAATATGCAATATTAAGAACATACGGAATAGAAGACCTTAATAATTTTTTCTATGGCGAAAACGCATATAGACTTTTAAAAGACATCAGAAACAAAGCATGGAGGACAGATTATAAACAAAGTATTGATGATAACAACAACGAGCCGTCATCAAAAAAAGAGTAGATTAATAACTGAAAGTATTTGATGCTTTAACTTTATATATAGTTCTTTGCCACCATGAGTAGCTCGCAATTCATTTAAAATGTTATTCTTGGTATAAAAAATTATTGATGGAAAAAGTGAAAAATCAAATAAAATCTTTTTTTGTATTTATGAAATATACCAAAGATTTTTATAATAAAGTGAATTAGGTTTTTCGGATTAAAATATTAATTTTACAAAAAAAATAAATTCATAGAAAAACCAATTTCACTTTATTAGTAATTTCAATAAATTATTAATTTTTGCTTAAGAATTTTTTATTAAAATCATTAAGCCAATTTATGTGTGTTTTAAGGAAAAATATAGGTTCTATATTTGCTTTTAATTTATTGTTTTGTTCGTATAATTTTTCAAGAAAATTATTTTTTCTGTCTAATATTTGTTCCAGACTAAGAATCTCTTTTTGTTTCATTAATAAAAAACCTTTTGTCAGTCGTTCAAAAGCTATATTATAATTTTTCTCATCATCTGGATTCCTCCAAAAACGAGCATAAGCATTTAATAAAAGAAAAGTAAAATTTTCTGGATTTTTAGATAATGCTTTTTCTGAACTTACATAAAGATGTTCACAATTACATAAAGAATTACCAGCATCGCGCATAAATCTTAGAACAGTATAGAAATTTTCTTTTTGGAAATTACTACATTCAAGCGCCAAACTGGGACGTAAAATATTATTTATATATTTAGAATAAAAAATATTATCCAAAAAAGTATTCGTTTTTTTTCTAATCTCTTTGTCTATTGATTTGTCAATGGAAAGAGTTGAACAAAGCTCATCAATATATTCTATTTGTTTATATTTCTCGACAACAATATTATCATAAATATAATTAATCAAATAGTTTACACACTTTTTTAATGTTGTTGTATCAGTGTAAGCATTTATTTTTTTGCTAAAATCAAGATAATTACGAGCAGATAAATATTTTTGTAAATAGTTCGAAAGAGCTTCTATATATTTTCTATCTTGTTTTTTCATTAAATAAATAACAAAATATTTCTCTTTTAAATTAATTTCATAACTCTCGATATAAGATATTGTCTGCAATCTATATAAAGCTATTTCTGTATCATTTTGGTCTCTGTGATTATAAAACATCGTTTCAAGTTCGACATCAATATCTATATCATCGTTTACAAGTTTTGTTCTATAAACTTCGTTTAGAGAATTGATAAAACCAGTATGATAATTATTTGAATTGTATGCCTTTTCTACATCTTTTACATCGAATTTATCTGGCAAATGTTTATCAAGCATTTTAATTGTATTGTTCAAAACATTATTTGAAAACATCAAATTAATCTTTGTTATCTTGTTAAATTTAAACTCTTTATGTTTTTTGTTGATTATATCAATAATTTCGTGCAATACGTTTATTTCTTTTTTTCTACTCTGATATGTTCTATTTAATTTTTGTCTTTGAACAATACTATCTTTTGTTATATTTAGAATTAACTCAGCTTGTTCGGGTTTGCCATTTGATTTTGCGGCGTATGTATTCTCAAAAATTTCGGTAACTGTGTCATCGTATAATACATATATGTTCGCTGGTTTTCCGTCTCTGCCAGCACAACCTATTATTTTATAAAAATTTTCCAACGATTCAGGTAAGTTCATAAATATTATTCTACGAATATCTGATTTCTTAAAATTGCACACCGACTCGTTGACTGTCAATATGTTAATATTATTATTTTTAAAATTAAAATAATTTTCTTCTGAACTGTATGCTTCTTCTTTTTCTACATAATTTCGTCTTGCATCAATTGTTCCAAAATAAGATTCAGTTTTTATTTCTCTATGTTCTGTTTGTATAATATCTGTAATATCTGCATAATTCTCATCATTTATTTCGTAAATCTTTTTTATATCGGGACTTACTATTAATGTATTGGATTTTGTTTCCTCCAACAATTGCAACACAGTTGTATGTTTTTCGTTTGTTTTTATTACTTTATAATTTATTTTTCTTTTGTCGTTTTTATATATCAAAAAATTTTCTGAATTTATATTCGTGTTACTTATAATATCTTTTTTTACGTTGTAAGTTGCTGTTGTGCCGAGTCCTATAATTGGTATTTTTCTAATATTTTTTGTTTTACAATTATCAAAAGCAAATTTTGCAAGTTCTTTGTATGCAGGTCGAAAATCGCATGAAAATTCCGAAATACATTGAATTTCATCGATAACAAAATAAGAAAAATATATTTTATTTAAAAATAATTTGTTAATATTTTCCTTGAATGATATTTCCTTAAATTTTTCCGAACTAACAAAAGTAATTAAAGATTCACCGTTTCCGAATTTATTTAGAGCTTTTGTATTTTCGGTACACCTATAATTAGAAGAATTAATATAACAAGTTCCGTCAATATTTTCGTTTTGCAAATCGTTGTAATGTTCTCTCAGTATATTTGTATCAGGAAGCACGGCAATACTTATTCCAGCTTGCATTATGGCTGCGAACTGATAAATAAGAGTTTTCCCGCTCCCAGGTGGACTTATTTGAGTAAAACTTTCAAGTGTCAATGCTTTTCTGATTGCATTAATTTGATTATCGTAAAAATTATTTTTTCGGAATATATTTTGCAGAAAAAATTTTAAAGACCTTTCTGTTTTGTTTTCCAAACTGACAGCTGTTCTGAATTTAAGTGCATCGTAAAAAATTAATTTACTTGTATAAAATTTTCGTGTAGAATTTACTGAATTTACCGAGCGGATTTTCACTTTATTTTTTGCTTTCGTTTCTGGAATACAATCATCAAATCCTGTTTTTTGAAGCATGGAAATATCAATCAGCAAATCATAAAATTTGTTTTTATCAAATTCGGTTATGTCTTTTTTGTTTCCCTTAAAAAAATTGTTCAACTTTGCATTCTTAAACTCTTTGCTGTAATAAATATCAAGTTCAATTTTTGGAAAATATATTTTTTTTCCTTGTAATATGTAAAGATTTTCAAATTGTTGTTTTAAATCTTCAAATGCAAGATATCCAGCAGGTACATCACGTTCAATAACAGCAATTTTCAGTTTTCTTACATTTAATTTAAGTTTTCCTGCAAGTATAAATTCAATAACTGTTTTTTGTATTCTCGCAATTGCAAAAGGTGCAAGTACTATTTGCAACATATCAAGCCCAGAAGTTCTATTATACAAAGGAACAAGAAAGTTCTTCTTTATAATATCAAAATATTCATTATATGTAAAATATTGTAAATCAGAGGTTACCGTTTCTGTTTGACCTTTTTTTACGTATAAATAATTAATATTTTGTTTTTCAAGTTCTTTTCTTTTCTTTTCAATAAGAATGTAATCAACATTTATAATATCTGCGTCGACATCTGTCTCAATAACAATAGCTTTTTTGTTATTATTTGAATAAGGCGGTTCGATTGTGAATTTATTTTTTTTGTCTAACAGATTAATTTCCTGCAAAAAATAATCGCCTGTATATTTCAAAACATCATTAAAAATAAAATCTATTTTAAATTTTTCTGTTTCCGACATATATTTTGTCGGATATTTTATTTTTATTCTTGGGTCTATAATATGAAAGACCTTATTTATTAGTTCTTTATCTGTTCCTGCAACAAAATTATATCTTATATTTCCTCCTGCATTTGTTCGTTTCACTGTTTGCGAAAAAATTCGTGAAATAAGATCTCCAATAAAAATCGAAGGTCGAGTAGGAGTTCCTCTTGTTATAATATTATTTATTACAGCAACAGATGAATTTTTTATTCTGTGTGAAATATCTGTTTCTGTTTCTATATCGAAGCATGATAGTTTTTTTAACAAAGGTAAAAATTGTTCTTCTATATGCCGAGTGCTGTATAATTCTGTAACTGTTTCTATAAAATATCCTGCTTGTAATTGTTTCATCTATTAAAAATTAATATAAATTAATGAAAAAAGTCTTTTTTATTTTTGTATCTTTGCATCGTAACACAAATTTCATTGTTATATTTAATATTATATATTATTGATTAGTAAGTTTTTATAATTTATTATCATAAAAATCAGCGCACAAATTTAATAAAAAAAATTAGATTAAAATTTTCTTTTAATGAAAAATTTAGAAAAATTATGTAAAGTTCATTCTCCTTCTGGTGAAGAATATAGAATGAAAAATTTTATTTTGAGATACATTTCCAATAATGTTGGTAAGTGGAAAGTTCCACCAGATTTATTTTATGGTCATGGTCTTCATGATAATATTATTTTAAAATTTGGAAATCCGCAAACGGCAATTTATGCACATGTTGACTCTGTCGGTTACACGGTAAGATACAAAAATGAACTTATTCCAATTGGTTCTCCGAGTGCCAAGTCTGGAACAATTTTAACAGGTAGAGATTCAAAAGGTGAAATAGAATGTATTTTACAAAAGGGAGAAAATGATTCTGATTTGTCTTATATTTTTTCCAGAGAAATTGACAGAGGAACAAGTTTGGTATATAAACCAAATTTTAGAGAAACAGATAAAATGATTGAATCGCCTTATTTGGATAACCGAGTTGGAGTTTGGGTGGCACTTAAAATAGCAGAAACATTACAAAACGGAATTATTACATTTACGAGTTACGAAGAGCATAGTGGCGGAGGTGCTGATATTATTACAAGGTTAATTTATGAGAAAATGAATGTTAGCCAAGCTCTTATACTTGATGTAACATGGATAACAGAAGGCATAAAACATGGAAATGGAACAGTTGTTTCGCTTCGTGATTCAGGTATTCCGAGAAGAAAATATATTGAAAAAATTATTAAAATAATTGATAATTACAAGCTAAATTATCAATTTGAAGTAGAACGTTCTGGCGGAAGCGATGGTACAAGGATACAAAAATCTTCATATCCTATGGATTGGTGTTTTATTGGTCCAGCTGAAAATAAAGTACATTCGCCAAATGAAACTATACAAAAAAGTGATATTTATGATACAATAGAACTTTATAAATCACTTATGGACGAGTTATAATTATTATTCTATAATAAATTTAAAAATCACAAAATCTTAAATATAAAAATGATACATAACAAAAAATATTTTGGTATAATATTGCTATTATTGACTTTGGCAATTCTTATTATTTTACCATCAATCTTTGGTAGTGATATTGCTTTTTCACGACCTGGTGGAGGGAGTTCGTATTCAGGTGGAAGAAGCGGAAGCGGTGGTGGAGGTGGTGGCGATGGAATAGGACTTCTAATATATTTTCTTTTTACGGTCTTGCCTCCTCAACTTTCAATTCCAGTAATAATTGCAATATTTGTTGTCAGATTTATAATTCAGAAAAGAAGAAACAACGAAAATGAAATTATAAGTTCTGCACCAGCGGGATATCAAAGATACGAACAAAATAATGATATCGAAGATAAAATTGATATGCTTAAAAAGCAAGACCCAAATTTTTCAAAAGTATTGTTTATTGATTTTGCAAATCTTATATTTATAAAATATTATTCTTGGTTCGGAAAAAAAGATTTTAAAAATATTTCGCCATATTTGCTTCAAAATGAACAAATTAAATCAAAAAATATTAAAATAAAACAAGATATTGAAGAAATTGTTATAGGAAGCACAAATATTAGTGATATAAATATTTATCCTAAAATAACTGGAATAGCTGTTGATATTGATGCAAATTTTACGGTTACAATAAAAGGAAGAAGTACGAGATATGCAATTGTTGAGCGTTGGTATTTTAATCGTAATAAGGATGTCCTTTCGCCAGAACCAGACAAATTGCGAAAACTTGCATGTCCTAATTGTGGCTCAACACCTAATTTTACTGATGCTGGCGATTGCGCATATTGTGGAAATCATATAAAAAACGGCGAGATGCAATGGTATGTTAAAACTCATAGAGTTTTGAGTCAAAAAGTTTTTAAAACAAAAGGACTTGCCCACTACGAGAAAGAACAAGGCACAGACCTTCCTACTGTTTTTCAACCGAATTTAGAAGAGCATATTGAGGCTTTTGCTTATTCGCATGGATTCAACAATAATACATGGTATAATAAATTGATTGACGAAGTTGTTAGTCCTTATTTTTTTAATATTTATGAAGCGTGGTCGAACAAAAATTTACAATCTGTTAGGAATTTATTAAGCGACCGTTTGTATGAATCGTTTTTATTTTGGATAGATTCATATCAAAGAGAAGGTCTCACAAATAAGCTCGAAAATATTGATATTTCTTATGTTCAATTGGTAAATGTTGATACAGATAAATTTTATGATACGCTGACATTCAGAGTGTTCGCTTCGTGTTTGGATTACGTGGAAGATGAACGAGGAAAAATAAAAGGCGGTTCTGTACGAAAATCAAGAAAATTTAGTGAATATTGGACTTTTATACGAAAAGAAGGAGTAGAAAAAAATTCTTATGATTTCTCAACATGTCCAAATTGTGGAGCACCAGCAGAAAAAATAGGACAAGCTGGAATATGCGAATATTGTAACAGCAAAATAAGTAACGGAGACTATTCTTGGGTATTGGCAATCATAACACAAGACGAAGTATATTCTTAAAAGATAATTTTTTTCAATAGGTTATTTTCTGATTTTACAATCATGCACTTAAATATAAATCAATAAAAAAAAATAAAAATTATGACATTAAAACGTACATTTGATTTTGCCGAATATGCACTGCAAAATTTTCCAAAAGATGATGCTTTAACTGTGAAAAGAAATGGAAAGTGGGAACGATTTTCAAGCGATGATTTGGTAAATAATGCAAATTATTTCAGTTGTGGGTTAGTAGAATTAGGCTTTAAGAAAGATGATAAAATCGCAACTGTATCCAACAATCGACCAGAATGGAACTTTGTAGATATAGGAATGTCGCAAATAGGAGTTGTTCATGTTCCTATCTATCCAACTGTCAGCGAGGCTGAGTACGAGCATATATTAAAGCATTCTGAGACCAAAATAGTAATAGTTTCATCGGAAGATAGATATAATTACATTAAACCTATTGTAGACAAAATAAAAAATATTGAAAAAATATACAGTTTTGATAAAATAAAAGGTGTTACATGTTTTGATGAAATAATCGAACTCGGAAAGAAAAATATAGATAGAGATAAAGATAAATTGATTGAGATAAAAAATAGTATAAAAGAAGACGATTTGTGTTCTATAATATATACTTCTGGAACAACCGGACTATCAAAAGGAGTGATGATGACACACAAAAATTTTGTAAGTAATGTTTTGGCTTCGCAGGTTGCAGTACCTTCGGAAACAAAAATTGCAATAAGTTTTTTGCCATTGAATCATGTGTTCGAGAGAATGCTAAATTATTTATTTATGTATATGGGAATTAGTATTAATTATGCCGAAAATATTGAAGTCCTTGTTGATAACATAAAAGAAATAAGACCTCATATTTTTGCATCTGTACCTCGTGTTCTCGAAAAAATTTACGATAAAATATACGCCAAAGGAATAAATCTTACAGGAATAAAAAAGAAATTATTCTTTCAAGCAATTGAATTAGGACAAAAATATGACCCATCAAAAAAACAAAGTTTACTTTTTGATATAAAATTGGCAATGGCAAATAAGCTAATTTTTACAAAATGGCGTGATGCTCTCGGCGGAAGAATAATTACAATAGTATCTGGCGGAGCAGCATTACAACCGCGATTGGCAAGAGTATTTGCGGCAGCAGGTATTCCTATACTCGAAGGATACGGACTTACTGAAACGGCACCAGTAATCTCTGTAAATAGACTCAATAATATACGTCCCGGAACAGTAGGCGAGATACTTGAAGGAGTAGAAGTTAAAATTGCAAAAGACGGTGAAATACTTTTTAAAGGGCCAAACCTGATGAAAGGATATTATAGAGACGAAAAGAAAACAAAAGAAGTTATAAATAAAGACGGATTCTTCCACACAGGTGACATGGGAAGATTAGACGGCAAAAATCTGAAAATTACAGGAAGAAAAAAAGAATTATTTAAATTATCAACAGGAAAATATATCGCTCCAGAATTAATTGAAAATACTTTTAAAGAATCAATATTTATTGAGCAACTTATGATTGTCGGAGACGGAGAGAAATTCTGTGCCGCAATTATTTGTCCTAATTTTGAATTTTTACACAGCTGGGCATCAGAGCACAAAATACATTTTAAAGATAACCTCGAACTAATAACAAACAATAAAGTAATTAAACGATTCGAACAGGAGATAGAAATATTTAACAAAACTTTTGATAAAACAATGAAAATTAAGAAATTTGAACTTGTTTGCGAAGAATGGACACCCGAATCAGAAGAACTATCGCCAACGTTAAAATTAAAAAGAAGAATTATTAACAAGAAATATAACGTAAAAATAAAACACATTTACGGACATACAAAAGAAAAAGGACACCTAAAAAAAATATAAAGTTGTGAACATGACATTATGCGTATCTTGTCGCTATTATCAAAAACTGCGGACATTTTTTTTGAATATATAAATCAAAAAAATGCTTAATAGTAATGTTCCAAATAGTAAAGGATATTGAGACGGTTCTGTTCCAAATGTTTCTGTTTTTTTAAGAAGTTCGGAGTTTTGTAGATAATAATATACAATTACTCCAGTTGCATTGTTTACAAAATGAGCAAATATTGGTATTATTATATTTTTGCTCCAGACAAACAGATAACCAAATAAAATACCAAGCAAAGCACGAGGAATAAAACCGTAAAACTGAAAATGAATTGCACTAAATAAAAGTCCAGTTACTATTATTCCTATATGAATATTTTTGAACCATTCTATAAATAGTTTTTGAATAACACCTCTGAACAATAATTCTTCGCCTATTGCGGGTATTACTGCGACGATTATTAGATTTATAAATAGACCACTAATTGTATTTACTGAAAGAAATAGTTTTGTAATATTTTCGGCATTCCTTTCGGACTCTTTAATAAAAGTTTCTAAACCAGAGAGAAAATCTGGTAAAGATAACAATGAATTTATATCAGCAGTAAAATTAATTATAGGTAAAATAGTAAAAATTAATATTCCTGATATTATTAGCAAAACAAAAGAAGTAGCATTATTTAATTTAAGATATGAATAAGTATTTTCTGAATACAAATATCCAGCAACAAAAGGCGGTACAATAAAAATTCCGATAGATTGAAATGCTTGTATAAATTTTATGAAAGGTAAATTTACGGGGTCTTCGATTGCAAAATAATTTTTAAGATTAGTAATGTCAATACCAAACAAAGGAATGCTCACAAGCAATCCAATAATCAAGAATAACAAGAGAGAGGATAATATTATAAAAGTTAAAAACAGTAATTTTGTCAAAGGAGAAGATATTTCGAACAAAGGATTTTTCATAAATTTAATATTTTATATTTGAGTTTGATTATTTAATAATTACAAGTTTTCAAAACACAAATTTAGTTTTTATTTCTTAATAAAGCAATATCACAAATTTTATTTATTTATTTATATTTTCTAATATATTAGTTTTCAATTAGATAGTAATATTTTCAAATTAAATTTTTATTAAATATTTATTTTTTTTGTTATTTTTGATTTTTTTATTATCTTTGTAAAAATTTTATAATTGATAGTTTTATGTATTTGGAAATTATAACACCTGAGGAAACGCTGTTTAATGGAGAAGTAAATTATGTCAAAATACCTGGCAGTGAAGGTTCTTTTGGAGTGTTGCGAAATCATGCACCACTTATTTCTTCACTTGGCGAGGGTATCATAAAAATAAAAGACGAAAACAATGAAGAAAGAGAATTTGAAATAAAAGGCGGAGTTACTGAGGTGCTAAAAAATAATATTGTAATATTGGCAAAATTTTAATATTAAAAAGAGAATTGTTTTTTTGTTTATTTTTTCATGATTGGAGCCGCAATTTATTTGCGGCTTTTGAATTGGTATTTTTTAGTTAATCAAAAACAAGCTTCTTCTTCCTCTTTTTATACTTTCCCAACTTCATTATTTGTAGCTAAATTAAATACAATTATATACTGTTATTTACAACTGATAATTTGTCAATTATACATTATCAGTTGTCAATTGTTCATCTGCTTTTATTTTGGCTGCGGCTGCTGCGGCTTTCTTTTTCTTTAATTTTTTCTTTCGCAAACGAGACTTTCCATAACTACCAGCTATAATTTTTCCACGTTTTGTTCTTTTATCGCCTTTTCCCATATCTGTTATTTTTATAAAAAAATGATTATTAATTAATCGCAAAATTATAAAAAAAATATTAAATACAAAAAATTGATATATTATGATGTAGAGCAAACGCATCAAAATTAATAAAAAGTTCTAAATTTTTATTATAAATACAATATTATATAGCTTCATCAAACAATTTTGCAAATCCATTTGTACTGTTTTAATTACTAAACTTGGTTGTACTAATTAAGTAATGCTATTTGTTATTTTTTTTATATCTTTGCAAAAA
>JAOZMB010000118.1 GCA_029934515.1 Bacteroidales bacterium | reverse complement strand
AGATTGGATATTAGACCAATACAAAGAAAAAAAGCCAAGAGACAAAACAATACGCGAAAAATTTAATACTTATCGTTTTGCTGATTACAAAGAACATGTTATTGATTTAATTCACCGTGTAACAACAGTTTCCATAAAAACAATGGAAATAGTAAATCAAATGGAAACGAAAGAACCACATATTAATAAATAAAACTCATTATAACTTTAAATTTTTTTTTGTATCTTTGTAAACTTTATTACACAACAAAATTATTAAAAATCAAAATATGTCAAAAGATAATATGAAAGTTCCTGCAATAAAATTAGATACAATAAGCGAAGCTATATACGCAATAAAAAAAGGAGAAATTATAATTGTAGTTGATGACGAAGACCGAGAAAATGAAGGTGATTTTATTACTTCTGCCGAACTTATTACGCCAGAGAAAGTAAATTTTATGGCAAAATACGGAAGAGGTTTAATATGTGCCTCTATCCCCGAAATAAGATGTGCTGAATTGGATTTGGAACTTATGGTAGGCAAAACAGGAAATACATCAGCTTATGAAACTCCATTTACTGTTTCGGTTGACCTGATTGGCTCTGATTGTACAACAGGCATCTCAGCTTCCGATAGAGCAAAAACAATTAAAGCACTTGTTGATAATTCGACAAGACCCGAAGATTTAGCACGACCAGGACATATATTTCCATTAAAATCAAAAAACCTTGGCGTACTCAGACGCGCTGGACACACAGAAGCAACCGTTGATATTACTCGACTTGCAGGATTAGCACATGGAGGCGCGCTTGTTGAAATAATGAACGATGACGGCACAATGGCAAGATTACCAGAACTTATTAAAGTTGCCGAAAAATTTAATTTGAAAATAGTCTCAATTAAAGATTTAATTGCATTTCGTCTGAAGAACGAAACATTGATAGAACAGGGTGAACGTGTTTTTATGCCAACTGATTTTGGTAATTTTGATTTAATTCCTTATAAACAAATATCAAACGGACTCGAACATTCAGCACTAATTAAAGGAAAATGGAAAAAAGACGAAGCTGTTCTTGTCAGAGTACATTCGTCTTGTGTTACAGGAGATATATTTGCATCAAAAAGATGTGATTGCGGCGAACAATTACATAAATCAATGAAAACAATAGAAAAAGAAGGAAAAGGAGTAATATTGTATATGAATCAGGAAGGAAGAGGAATTGGATATTTTAATAAAATAAAAACTTATAAACTACAAGAACAAGGATATGATACAGTCGAAGCAAACCATAAATTAGGTTTCGATGATGATGAAAGAGATTATGGTCTCGGAGCACAAATACTTAGAGACTTAGGAATATCAAAAATAAAATTAATGACAAACAACCCAGTAAAAAGAGCCGGATTAGAAGGTTACGGACTTGAAATTGTGGAAATTGTACCTATGGAAGTAAAATTAAATAGTCATAATCATTTTTATATGAAAACAAAGAAAATAAAAATGGGACATAGACTAAAATTTGTATAAAAATAATATTAACATTACAAGTAGATTTTTAAATAAGAAGAACTGTAAGTATTTTATTAAAATGCTTACAGTTTTTTTGTAAAAAAATTGTTTTATTAATGTGTATTTTGTAATTTTGCAATATTGAATAAAAAAATAACATATAAAAAATTATGATAATAGCAGTTGATTTTGACGGAACAATAGTTACACATGAATATCCAAAAATAGGAAAAATAAACCTTTTTGCTTTTGAAACATTAAAAGAATTACAAAAACAAGACAATAGATTGATACTTTGGACATACCGTTCGGGCAGAGAACTTAAAGAGGCTGTTGAGTTTTGTAGAAAAAACGGTGTTGAATTTTTTGCCGTAAATAAAAACTATCCAGAAGAGGTATTCGATGAAGAAATTTACAGTAGAAAGATAAATGCAGATGTATATATTGATGACAGAAATGTCGGAGGATTTCTTGGATGGAGTAAAATTTGGCAAATTCTTAATAAAGATAATGATAATAATTTACAGTCAAATAAAATAAAAAAGAAAAGAAAATCAATATTTCGTAGACGATAAATAAGTTAAGTGTTAATTGAAAAAATTACAAAACTCTACTACATTGTGCGATGTAGCAGATTTCTAATTTAAATCCGTTCCATCATTAAACTATTAAGATACAATCTGTTATTATATTCTGTGAGACGATAATACATTCGGTAACTATGTGTTTGAGTTGTCAATATTCCTATAATAAACAACGAACTACCTCGCTTCTTGTGAGATGATATTTCATAAGACGTGACCTCGTTCTTTCCAAAAAAATTAGTTATAATCTTCTCTGCCTGTTTTTTGCTGTAAATGTTAGTATTATCATTAATTCTTAGTTGGATATTTTCATTAAAATATCTGGATAAATCAACAGAATTACCTGTACGTAATGCAATTTCAATTTTCTTTGCAATACTATCAGTCTCGGTAGGAAACAAATTAAAACCGAAAGATGAAAAAATTATCGTTAGAATTATTATTTTTTTTAATTTCATTTTGTTGTTTTTTTTATTTTTATTATAATCAACAAAAAACAGACCAAAAATTTATAACGTATATTTATAAATTTTGTTTATAATACTAATAATTGTAAATTAATATTCTTGTAAAAACAATATAAAAAGACTCTAATAAATAGTGTAATAGTCTAATAATCAGAGAATAAGATAACAAAAATTAGTTTGTATATATTCACACAAAAAGACAATAAAATATATCAGAAATGGTATAATTTGACAATAAAAAAATAACTAAAATATTTAATATTTAATATTTTAACTATTAATATTTGAAAATAAATAAAAAATACCTATAATTTAATAAAAAATATTATTGTTGAATAAAATTACAAAATTTAATTTTCTAAAATTTATTTGTCAAAAATAATGTTTCATAATAAAAATGGTAAGAATTTTGTTTGCATAACAATTTAAACTTTGTGTCTTGTGCGTATTGCAACATCTTAGGTTGTTATAAGTTTGAATACTTAAATACACTAAACCAAAGATTTTTTTATTGAACAGGTCATATTATTTTTGAACAGTTAAATTTTTTCAAAACTTTAAAATGAATAAATTAAATAATATAAAATACTTATTTTTATCGATTCTTTTCTTTACTGGAGTAATTTTTACAGAAAAAAAAATTCTCCAAACAGAAGATTATAATATCGAAACTATAGAAATCGAAAAAAATCTTCATAAATTAGAAAATACACTTGACGATTTGTTAAACAATTTTCTGAAAAAAATTAAGAATAATGAAATTAAACGTAATGACAACACAAGATCGTGGCTCATAGACGAGGATTATTCTTCATATTCAAGTTCTGGTTTCATACTGCTCGCCTACGAAAATGACAGCCTTAAATATTGGTCGGATAACTCGTTGCAGGTATCTTTTTTGCTTTCAGAAACGGAGTTTGGAAACGAAAAAGTCGTTAAGCTCGCAAATGGTTGGTTCGAGCTAAGAAAAAAAACTTACAAAAATATCTCGCTAATAGGTCTATTCAAAATAAAAAATAGCTTCTCTTTTCAAAACAAATATCTTAATAATAATTTTCGCAAGGAACTTGAAATAACGTCTTCCGTAAAAATATCCGCAATTCCTGTTTCACACGGAACAAACATAAAAGACAAAGACGGCGATTATGTTTTTTCGTTGGTTCCAGTAAACAAGGTCGTATCAAAATCTAAAAATACTGGACTTGCAAGTATTTTATATTTTCTTGGATTTGCATTTTTATTATTGTATTTTAATCAATTGTACATTAAAATAGCAAAACTCAATCGCTCAATACTGTATTTATCTGCCATATCTATCCTATTAATCATCGGAAGAGTTCTTATGATAAAGTTACAATTTCCTTTTTTTGTTTACTCATTCAGCTTCTACGAAAACAGTATTTATGGAGGCGATGGTTTGTTTGAATTCCTTGGAGATTTCGTAATAAATTCAATGTTTATATTATTTTTTGCAGGAAATTTTTTTAGAATTTTTCAAATAAAAAAAATATTTAAAAAAATATCCGAAAAGAAAATAATATTTATAATAACAGCGCTTTTTATCTCAGCAACTGCATTTTACTTTTATTATATTACAATTTTAATATCAGAGCTGATAAATAATTCAACCATACCTTTTGAGATACATAAAATTCTGGAAATTAATATGTTCAGTGTTGTTGCATATATGATAATTGCAACACTAACGGCATCATTTATAATTGTAATTGATAAATATTTCAAGATAATTTCGATGTTTATAAGTTTCAAAAATTTGATGATTTTATATTTAATTTCAATTGTAGTTATTGCTTTTTTTTACTATTTTATTTTTCAAAATTCTAATTTAACGGGGTTCTTTTTTCTTATGATTATTTTAATTACAACAGCTGTAATTAGATTTTTCAAAAAAGAATATCACTATTACACAATTATAATTTTGATATTTATAAGTTCAGTTTTTATAATATTGTTTTCTTATGATAAATTAGAAATCCAAACAGAAGATAAACAAAAAATTCTTATATCGGGACTGGAAAATGCTAGAGATGATGTTGCCGAGTTATTATTGCACGAGATAGATAAACGATTGATTAAAGATACAATACTTAATCAGATGTTGACCGATATTGTTGAAGACCATAAACTGCGAGTTCATAATTATTTAGAACGAAAATATTTTTATGGTTTTTGGGAAAAATATAAATTAACAGTTACTGTTTGTGGTAATAGTGAACATTATCGTGAAACAAATCAGGCAAATCATTGTGAAAAATATTTCAAAAGGAAAATAGAGCAATTCGGTGAACGATTAGAAAATTCAATTTTTTATTTTTACGATAATACAGACGGAACGATTACATATTACGGCTCTTATGGCATTCCAGAGAATATTGATAAAAGAAGAATAACAGTTTATATTCAACTTATTGAACAGTTAGTAACAAAAAAATTAGGTTATCCCAAACTTTTACTTGACGACAATTCCAAAAAAAGTGTTGATTATGCTGATTATTCTTATGCAAAATATAGCAAAGGAAAATTGATGACAAAATCTGGAAACTATCCTTATAATTTATCAGATAAAGTGTTCCGTAACAATAAAAAGATCTCATATTTTATAGAAAGAAACGGATATAAGCATCATATTTTCGGTTCAAGCAAAGATAATATAATTGTAATTAGCCGTGAAATGCCTCGTCCCGTAGATTTTATTATTTCTTTTGCATATCTTTTTGTATTTTTAAATCTATCTATAATTATTTCAATATTAATAAATAACCACAAATTTTTATTGAAAAAATTAAACTCTGATTTCAAAAATAAAATTCAGTTTTCACTATTATTGCTTCTTATGATAACATTTGTTTTTTTTGGTGTAGGAACTATATTTTATGCTGTGAAACAACAGAATGTCGTAAAAAATAAAGCAATGTATGAAAAAATACAATCTGTTCTTATTGAGTTAGAGCACAAATTAAAAGAAGAAAACGAACTAACTCCCGCTTGGAGCTCAGAACAATACGACCACATAGACGAGTTACTTATAAAATTTTCGCAGGTGTTCTTTTCTGATATTAATCTATACGACCTTAACGGTTTTTTGCTTGCTACATCTCGTTCAGAGATATTTCAAAGAGGACTAATTGGCAAACAAATAAATCAAAGGGCTTACACGGAGCTTGTTCTTAATAAAAAGGCGCAGTTTATTCAAAACGAAAGTATTGGAATGTTAAATTATTCATCTGTTTACATACCTTTTAAGAACTCAAAAAATAAGATAATTGCTTATGTAAATTTACCATTTTTTGGTGATGATTTTAATTTGCAAAAAAATATATCTGATTTGTTGATAACTACAATAAATATTTATGTCGTTCTTTTTTTAATAACAATTATTATTGCATTTTTTATATCCGAAAAAATTACACAACCGTTAAGGCTTCTACGTAATAAGTTCAAAAAAATAGAACTTGGCAAAAAACATCATGCAATTGTTTATAATAAAAAAGACGAAATCGGTGAACTTGTTACCGAGTATAATAAAATGATAAATAAGTTAGAAGACAGTGTTCATAAACTTGCCGAATCGGAACGCGAAAGCGCATGGCGAGAGATGGCAAAACAAATAGCTCACGAAATTAAGAACCCATTAACACCAATGAAATTGAGTGTTCAATTATTATTAAGGTCGTTTAAAGACCAAAAAGAAGATTTTAGTAAAAGATTATATAGTGTTTCGAGGACGCTTATAGAACAAATTGATACACTGTCGGCAATTGCATCTGAGTTTTCGGCTTTCGCTAAAATGCCAAAAGCTCAAAACGAAATAGTAGAAATAGGTTCTAAAATAAGAAGTGTAGTAAATCTTTTTGAGAACTCAAAAGATGTTGACATATCATTTGAAATGTATGGCGCAAACACTGCAAAAATTATTGCAGATAAAGAGCAATTGTCTAGAGTATTTATTAATATTATTAAGAACGGAATACAGTCAATTCCAAAAGGAATAAAAGGAAAAATTGCTGTAAGTGTTGAAATTAATGAAAATAGTGTAAAAATTATAATAGAAGATAACGGCTCTGGAATTGCTGAAAGTAAAAAAGATAAATTGTTTAAACCGAGTTTTACAACAAAAACAAAAGGAATGGGAATGGGACTCGCGATTGTTAAAAATATTGTACTGAACGCAAACGGAGAGATATGGTTCGAATCAGAAAATGGAAAAGGAACTAAATTCTTTGTCGAATTCCCACTGATAAAATAGTATATAAAACTGTCGGAGTGATTTGAAAGCCACGCCGACAGTTTATATAGAAATTCCCATTGCTTATTCGTTGTTTGCTATTTTTGTATATTCTATTTATGTAATAGAAATAATAATTTACTGTAAAATATTGAGAACCGATAATCGAATACGCTACTGATTATAAAGTTGATAATCAGCAAATTTATCACAATACAGTTAGTATTGCATAAAGATTTAAAATATTTTGAAAAAAAATCAAAATATTTTTCATATTTTGGAATATTTCTAATATCTTTGCGGGCATTTCGGAATTTTCGGAAGAACTGATTCGTTCAGTAGAGATGTAAATTATTTTTCGAATAATTAATAGAAATATTTATAAAATAACAGTCATAAATAAAAAAGAAAAAATGGCAAAAAAAGAAAAAAACCCAAAAGAGGCTAAATTAAAGGCTTTACAATCAACATTATTACAAATTGATAAAGAATTTGGAAAAGGAACAGTGATGCATTTAGGCAAAAGATCAATCTCTGATATTCCCTCAATATCTACAGGTTCAATAGGTTTGGACACTGCACTTGGTATAGGAGGAATTCCAAGAGGAAGGGTTGTTGAAATATATGGTCCAGAGTCGTCTGGAAAGACAACTCTTGCAATTCATGTTATTGCTGAGGCTCAAAAAGCTGGAGGTATTGCCGCTTTTATTGATGCAGAGCATGCTTTTGACAGTATTTATGCAAGTAATCTTGGTGTAGATATTGAAAAACTTCTCGTCTCACAACCAGATAACGGAGAACAAGCACTTGAAGTTACAGACCATTTAATACGCTCAGGAGCAATTGATATTATAGTTATAGACTCTGTCGCAGCACTTACTCCCAAAGCTGAGATTGAAGGAGAAATGGGTGATTCGAGAATGGGATTACATGCAAGACTTATGTCGCAGGCTATGAGAAAATTAACATCAAATATTAGTAAAACTAATACCTGTGTTGTATTTATAAACCAGTTGCGTGAAAAAATTGGTGTTATGTTTGGGAACCCAGAAGTAACAACAGGTGGGAATGCGTTAAAATTTTATTCTTCGGTAAGAATTGATGTAAGAAGGATAGGACAAATAAAAGACGGTATTGATATTGTGGGAAATAAGACGAGAGTTAAAGTAGTAAAAAATAAAGTAGCGCCACCATTTAGGAAAGCAGAATTTGATATTGTTTATGGAAAAGGTATTTCTAAAATCGGAGAAATAATAGATATTGGAGTCGATTTTGATATTATTAATAAAAGTGGCTCGTGGTACAGCTACGGAGATATTAAACTCGGACAAGGAAGAACAGCTGTAAAAACAATATTAGAAGGTAGACCAGAACTGGCAGACGAACTGGAAGATAAAATTAGAAAAGAACTATCAAAATAATGAAAAAAATGAACAATTGATAATTACCAAATTATCAATTGTTCATTATCAATTTTCAATTATTCTTCTTCATCTTCGTGGTTCTTAATTAGTTGAACTTGAATATCTCCTGGAACGGGGCTATATTCTGCAAATTCCATTTCGTAAGTAGCACGTCCACCGCTTATCGAACTAAGTGCCGTAGCATATTTACTTATCTCGGCGAGTGGTACTTTTGCCTGTATTATTTCAAAACCTTTTGCACTACTCATTCCCTGTATTATAGAACGTCTACCTTGCAGGTCGCTCATTACATCACCCATACGACTACTTGGAACCATTATTTCGAGGTTGTAAATTGGTTCTAATATTTTCGCACCAGCTTTTTTAAAAGCATCAGAGAACGCTTTTGCTCCAGCTATTTTAAATGAAATTTCATTTGAATCAACATCGTGCATTTTGCCATAATAAACACAAACTCTTATATCACGAGCATAACTTCCTGTAAGAGGCCCGTTTTCCATTTTTTCCATTACTCCTTTGATAATCGCTGGCATATAACTTGTATCTATAACACCTCCTACTATACAATTGTAAAAAATAAATTTCCCGCCCCACTTCAATTCAAACTCTTGTGTATCGCGTACGTTCATAGTATATTCTTTTCCATCTATTTTAAACGCTTTTGGTTTATCTTTGTTTTCCGTGTAAGGCTCTATAATCATGTGAACTTCGCCGAACTGTCCCGCACCACCCGACTGTTTTTTGTGTCTATAATCTGCCTGAGCTGGTTTGGTTATTGTTTCTCGATATGGTATTTTTGGAATAATAAATTCAGTAGGTATTTTGAACTGATTATCAAGATACCATCTTAATGTATTTAAGTGGTGTTCGCCTTGTCCGTGAATTATAAGCTGTTTTAGTTCTGTTGAATATTCGAGTATATAAGTTGGGTCTTCGTCTTTTATACGGTTCAGATATTCACCTAATTTTTCATCGTTTGATTCGCTTAATGCTTTTATTACTGTTCTATATTTTGGATTTGGATATTTTATTGGCAATATTTGTAAATTAGTTCCTTTTTGATTTAATGTATGTTCGCATTTTGTATTTTTTAGTTTTACAGTTGCACTAATATCTCCTGCATAAACTTTAGATACTTTTTCGCGATTTCTACCATTTGTTACAAACAATTGCGATATGCGTTCTTTAGAGCGACTGTTTTCATTTACTAAGTCTTCGTTTTCGGATATTATTCCTGACATTACTTTAAAAAACAATATTTGTCCCAAGTGTTCTTCGACTGATGATTTAAAGAAGAATATTGATTTTGCCCCCGATGGGTCGCATTCTACTTCTTCGTCATCTATTGTGATAGCAGCTGGCATTTTGTCTGGTGAAGGAGCTGCATTTTTAATGAAGTCCAACAATCTTTTAGAGCCGATATTATTCTTTGCAGATGTACAAAATACAGGAAACAGACCACGTGAAATTATACCTTTTAATATTCCGGTACGCATTTCTTCTTCTGTGAGAGTTTCATTTTCAAAGAATATTTCCATGAGGTCGTCATCACTTTCTGCGGCTGCTTCTATTAGTTCGTTTCTTATTTCTTTTGCTTTGTCAAGTTCTGAGGCTGGAATGTCCAGTATTTCAGGGTCACCGCCAGACCTTGACCATTTAAACATTTTCATTTTAATGACATCAATTACAGAACTAAAATCTGGACCTTGGTCAACTGGATATTGAACTAAAACAATACCGTTACCAAATTTTTCTTTTGCTTCTTCTATCGTTTTGTCAAAATTTGTTTTATCGTGGTCTAAATGGTTTGCTACAATTATTACTGGTTTATTAAATTTATCTGTTAAACGCCAGTGAAGTTCAGTACCTACTTCGATACCGTTTTGAGAATTTAACACTAACAATATTGTATCTGCAATGGATATAGATGATACAACACCACCGATAAAATCAAGCGCTCCTGGACTGTCAAGTAAATTTATCTTAACACCGTTCCACTCTGTATGTAAAACAGATGATAAAACAGAACCTTCCTGCTCATGTTCAATTATTCTGTAATCAGATATTGTACTCTTCCCATCTATTGTTCCTACTCGTTTTATCTTACCGCCTCTGTGTAATAATATTTCCGATAGGGTTGTTTTGCCGGAACCTGCATTACCGACGATGGCAATATTTCTTATATCACCTGTTTTGTAAACTTTCATATTAATTTCCTTTTTTTATTTTTTGCTCGGGTTCGTTCTTTGTTTGTTTATTATAAAAAAACAATACAATAAACAATTTGCAAAAAAAAAAAAAAAAAATGATATTAACAATTTTTTTTATAATAATTTAGGGCAGACGCATCAAATTCTGAGTATTTCTTTTATATAATTAGTATTCATA
>JAOZMB010000117.1 GCA_029934515.1 Bacteroidales bacterium | reverse complement strand
TTTATAATTACCATACCATTTTTTCATAAAATCCAAAATCATATTAATATCTCCAGTCATCACTTTTGCATTTTTATAATACAAAAGTATTTTGCGAACCTCTGTTTCAGTAAATCCTATAATTTCGTTAAACTTTAAATCGGTAGTTAAATTATATCCTATACCTCCGCTTGTTACATCATCAAGAGTTATTGGTGAAACTCCTGTAATAAAAGTCTTTGAAACAGGTGCATCAGTCGCTGTTGTCCCAGCTTTTATTACATTAAAAAAATGTTTGAAGAAACCGTCATCGCCGATGATAGTTTCATATTTATCTTGTTTGTATTTTGCAAGTATAGAATTTGTAAAATTATCATACTCGTCTATTATTAGATATATTTTGTAACCACTAAATTTTGTTATCCTAAACAATGTTGTAAGTTTTGCCATTCCATTTGGTTGTCTTCGTACAGCTTCAATATCTTCTTTTGAAAAGAAAGAAGAATATTTTCGGAAAAATGTTAGAAAAACATTTTCACAGTGCAATTCAAAAGAATTTTCTACTCTTTCTATTTTGGGGTCTACTTCGGCAAAATTAAATTTAAGTATTAAATATTTATTATGCTCATCAGTTGGACTCTTGCCTATATAAGTATCTTTGAATATAGTCTCGAACTCATCTTTGTAATAAATATCATAATAACTTTCAAGAATCGAAAGGAACAAGGATTTTCCAAAACGACGAGGACGTATAAGAAATAGAAATCTCGGTGAGTTCTCTATTTTTTTAATATAAGATGTTCGGTCTATATAATAATATGAATCTGTGCCAAACAATTTAAAATCTGTTACACCATAAGGTATTTTTTTCATTTTTTCATTTTTTTAGTTTATGATTATTTTTATAGTAATTAGAAAAGCATGATATTATAAATATTTGTAAATAAGAACAAAAGAGTTATAAATATTTTTTTGTTGATATTTCTTTTGCAAAATTATATTTTTTTATTAAAGAAAAAAATATAATTTTGTCAAAAAGATTTATATTTTCTTTTAAATAAAATTAAAAACATAAGTGGTATTGATTATAATTTTAAAATATCAGAAAATAAAAAAACGAAAAAAGCCAAAGCTGCAATTTATAGAAAAGGACTTTTATATGAACAAGTAGAACCCAGAAATTATAAAGAAACAGTTATTGGAACATATGTTTCCTAAAAGTATAGAATATAAAGCTCATTCATTTTCAAATAAAGAAATAGAAAATTTATTAATTTATAATTGGGAACTAAGATAATGGAAATACAATCAACAAAAATAATAGCAGTTGAAGGAAAAGAAGAAGTGAATTTTTTTAACTGCTCTTCTAAAACACAACGAAATAGAAGGTTAAAGAGTAATTATAGGAAAATAATATCAATCATTCCTCAAATGAAAAAAGAGGAAATAAAACAATAATAAAATGAATAAAGTCTTAATTATCAACGCTCATCAGCGTTATGAAGGTTTTGCAGAAGGAGTTTTAAATCAAACATTCGTGGATGTGGCAAAAGAAGTTTTTGAAGCAAAAGGTTGCGAAGTTAAATTAACTTACATCGAAAAAGGATATGAACCAGCCGACGAGATAAGCTTTTGACAATAAAAATCAAATACTCTTATAAGGAAAATCTGTTGATGATGCTTTAATTAGTATTTCAACTGTTTACAAATTTTGTGGATATGAAATATTAAACGGTTTCGCATCATTTGATGTTATAAAAAATCCGCAAGTTGAAAAAGATTTAGAAGAATATAAAACTAAATTAAATAATTTATTATAAAACTTATGTCCTAAAAAATTTAACAAACTATTATTTATTAATCTTTAAAAAAAATGTTATGAGAAAATTATTAGTATTATCGTTGGCTTTTTTTATGGTTTACGGTGTAAATGCTCAGATTGGAGCAAAGGCTGGAGTAAATTTGTCGGTAACAAGAGCCGATAATGTTATTGATACAAAAATTGCTTGGGGGATGAACGCTGGTGTACTTTACAAACATAAAATAGCACCATTAGTTTTTTTGAGAGCTGAGGTACTTTTTAATCAAAAAGGATACAAATTAGAAAATCTGCTTGACGATACTCCAGACAAAAAAATATTAACCAATAAGATTACTTTGAGTTATCTCGAAGTTCCAATTCTTGCAGAGATTAAGTTAGGCCCTCTTTACGTAAATGCTGGACCTTATTTTGGTTATGCTCTCGGAGGAAATATTACTATTGAAGGAGGAGATAATGTAGATATAGATGAGGATATAGATTTTGATGATATTGACAAAAGTAAAATTGACTTTGGAATTTGTGGAGGACTTGGATTTCAATTCGGAATAAGCAAAATTCATGTCTTCACAGAAGGACGAGTTGGACTAGGATTAACAGGACAAGATGAATATGCAAAATTAATGAATAAAAATACTGTAACAGATATAGACCTAAATAAAAATATTGTAATAGGAATTTCAGTAGGAGTTCTTCTTGGAAATTAAAATAATTAATAATTATTTCTTTTAAATGTTCATTAACTTAAATATAAGTTAATGAACAACTTATCACAACCTTATACTAAAAAAAATAGCTTTTTTATGAAATATATCATTCTTTTTTCGATGTATATTATTTTTTTAACAAATATTTATTCACAAGAATATTTTAAAATTACCTGTGATATTACAATTAAAGAAAAATTTTCGGATAATCAATTTTCGCTTACAAAAGGATACTTAGAATATAATAAATTTTTGGATAAAACAGTTTTGAATCTAACATTTCCTGAACATGAGACCTTAATAATGACAAAAGATAGTATTAAAAGGATATACAAAAATAAAATATTTTATCAGGTAAACGCATCGCCACTACACGAATATTCTGTTTTTAATCTTTTTTTGAATGGAAATTTACAAAACTATGGCTTGAAAAAATCATTGTACAAAATTACCAATGTAGAACAAAAAACAAACGGTTCGATTTATACAACTTGGCAATCAACAAAAAAAACAAAGTTTAAATTTGGAAAAGTAATTGTCGTCAGAGAAAATAATAAACTTACAGGAGTTGCTTTTTACAATATAAAAGAAAAACTAATTAGTCGTCAGATATTTAAAGATTATATTGAGCTAAAAAGTTTATCCTTCCCGACAAAAATAATTTCTATAACTAATAAAGATGAAAAAGAAGAATATAAAATAACTGAATTTAAAAATATTGTACTTGAATGATTAGATTATCCACCCCAATTATCTCTGTCTAAACTTCTATATTGAATTGCTTCTGCCAGATGTTCTGATTTAAGATTTTCATCACCAGCAAGGTCTGCGATTGTTCTTGTTACTTTTAATATTCTGTTGTAAGCTCTTGCCGATAGTCCGAGACGTTCCATTGCATTTTTTATCAGCATGTTACTGGGTTTATCAAGTATGCAATATTGCCTCATCATTCTCGATGACATTTGAGAATTTGAATATATTTTTTTATTATTTTTGAAACGTTCTTCCTGAATTTTTCTCGCCTTAATAACTCTTGCTCTAACAGTATTGCTGTCTTCTCCGATTTTTATTTCAGCAAGTTTTGCAAAAGGTACTGGCACTACTTCAATATGAATATCAATACGGTCAAGTAACGGACCTGATATTTTATTTAAATATCTACGGACTGCTCCTCCTGAACAAACACAATCTTTTTCTGGGTGATTATAATAACCGCAAGGACACGGATTCATAGATGACACAAGCATAAAGCTTGCTGGATATTCTACTGTAAACTTAGCTCTCGAAATTGTTATCAACCTATTTTCAAGTGGCTGTCGCATTACTTCAAGTACTGTTCGTTTAAACTCTGGCATCTCGTCAAGAAAGAGAACACCGTTATGGGCAAGCGATATTTCACCCGGCTGAGGAAAACTGCCTCCTCCAACCAAAGCAACATCGCTTATTGTATGATGCGGCGAACGAAATGGACGATTTGTTATCAGCGAAGTATTTTTTTGTGTCTTCCCCGCGACAGAATGTATTTTAGTGGTCTCAAGTGCCTCGTGTAAACTAAGCGGTGGCAAAATAGTTGGAACTCTTTTTGCTATCATTGTTTTCCCAGCGCCAGGAGGTCCAATCATTATAATATTGTGTCCACCGGCAGCAGCTATTTCCAAAGCTCTTTTTACATTTTCTTGTCCTTTTACATCCGAGAAGTCTAATTCAGATTTATTTATATTTTCAAAGAACTCTTTTCTTGTATCTACAATAGTTTGTTCAAGTTCTCTTTTTCCGTCAAAAAATTCAATAACTTCTTTAATATTTTCTACACCATAAACTTTTAATTTATTAACAACAGCTGCTTCTTTTGCGTTTTGTTTCGGCAAAATAAAACCCTTAAAATTTTCTTCTCGTGCCTGTATAGCTATCGGTAATACTCCTTTTATTGATTGCAATGTTCCGTCAAGAGAAAGTTCACCCATGATAACATAATCTCCAATTTTTTCAGAAGATATCTGTCCCGAAGCGGCAAGTATTCCAGCGGCAAGAGTCAAATCGTAAGCCGACCCTTCTTTGCGAATATCTGCTGGTGCCATGTTTATAACAACTTTATAACCGGGAATTTTATAGCCGTGTGTTCGTAATGCTGTTTCTATTCTTTGTTGGCTCTCTTTAACGGCGGCATCTGGTAAACCAACAAGATAAAAATTTGCACCTCGCGAAATACTAACTTCAACAGTTATTGTTGTAGCATCAACTCCCTGAACAGCACTTCCATAAGTTTTTACTAACATCTGAATTTGTTTTTGATTGAAAAATAAATTTGTATTTTGTTTTTATAATAATAAAAAACTAAAAGCAATAAAACGCAAATTTATTAAAAAATATTAGAATATTAAAAATAATTATAGAAATACTGATTTCATTTTTTTTTTTGATTAAACATTTCGGTTTCAATATACTCAACAAATGAATGAATTATTTTGATATGCATTTCCTGAATTCTGTCAGCATATCCAAAATGAGGAATCCTAATTTCAATATCACAAAGTTCTGCGAGTTTTCCTCCGTCTTTTCCAGTCAATCCGATGACTTTTATTTCTTTTTTTCGTGCAATTTTTGCTGCATTTATAACATTTTTTGAATTTCCGCTTGTCGAAATAGCAAGTAATACATCTCCTTTGTTTCCTATTCCTTCAATAAAACGCGAAAAAATATTTTCATATCCATAGTCATTTGCAACACAACTAATAAATCCAGGGTCTGATATAGCAATTGCTGGCAATGAAGGACGATTTTCACGAAACCTAGCTGTTAGCTCTTCTGCAAAGTGCATAGCATCTGTCATTGAACCTCCATTGCCACAAGAAATAATTTTTCCTTCTTCCTTTAAAGTTTTTATCATCTGCTCACTGGCGCTTATTATAAGTTCAATATTTTTGTTGTTACTAAAGAAATTATTTAAAATTTTCTGAGCTTCAAGAAAAATAAATTCAATTTGTTTAAATTTTTTATCGTTCATCTAGTTTAAAATTATATTATTATAATAATATTCAAAATTAATAAATACTTAATTATCAAACAAATATTTATTAAAAATAAAAAAAAATATAAAAATATAAAAATAAAATAAATTTTGGTACAATTTATGCGTGTATTAATATAGATAAATGTAACAGAAATTTTAAATGATAAAATTATTTTTGGTACGTTTTTTGAGATTTACTAAAAGTAAAATAAAATCATTAATAAAACAACAATTTATATGGAAAATACTATAAGAGTAGAGCGAGCCAAAAGAAGAATAACACAAGCCCAGTTGGCTAAAAAAGTTCATGTTTCTAGACAAACTATTCATGCTATAGAAACAGGAAAATTTGTTCCGTCAACTGTATTGTCTTTAAAAATAGCAAATTATTTTAATATTAAACTTGAAGAACTTTTTACACTTGAAGATATAGATGTAAGAAGATAATTTATTATTTGAAAGATAAGTAATCAGATAAAAAAATTTGATTATTAATGCGAATTAACAGTTAAATTATATGTTTAAAATATTAATTCGCATTAGTATATTTTATATAAATATTCATTAGATTTTGTGCTATTTTATCTTCTCTAAATTTTTGCACATATTTATATCCGTCGTCTTTCATTTTGTTACTTACTTCTGGTTTGTATATAACTGTTTTAATTGCATTTCCAATTTCATCGATATTATTAGGTTCTACGTATATAGATGACATTCCTCCCGACTCGCTAAAACAGCCTCCTTTTGTTGTAATAACAGGAATTTTAGAGTTTAATGCTTCTATTATCGGAATACCAAAACCTTCAAATATTGAAGGATAAATAAAAAGCTCTGCCTGTTGGTATATTGCAGGAAAGTCAACGAAAGGAATATTATTATGTATAAATACTTTATTTTCGAGTTTATATTTTGAAATATATTCAAGCAATTTGTTCTGGTAATCTGTTTTTCTACCAACTATCAATATAGGAATATCAATATTATTTTTATGTACCGCTTTAATAATATTTAAAGAATTTTTTCGTTCTTCGACAGTTCCTACATATAAAATATATTTATTTGGTAATTTGTATTTTTGTGTAACTTCTATTTTCTTTTCTGTACATACATTTTTATAAAATATCGGATTGCAACCTTGATAAACGACTTCTATTTTCTTATCATTTATATTAAAATAATTTATGATATCAGATTTTGTTTGTTCGCTAATAGCAATTATTGTATCTGCTGTTTCGCATGCAAATTTAAATTTTTGGAAGTAAATTTTTCTATCAAATTTTTTAAAGAACTCTGGATATCTTATAAATATTAAATCATGTATTGTTACAAAAGTTTTGGCACCAGTTTTTTGTATTTTTTGAGGCAATTCATTACTCAGACCGTGAAAAATATCTATCTTATCATTTCTAATATTTTTAGACATACTAAAACTGCGCCAGTAAGATTTAAAATATCTATTGAAATAGCTTTTAGGTTCTATTATTTTAACATTATTTTGCAATTTAAATTTTATTGCTTTTTTTGTCGATGGCGTATAAAGAAAATATGAGTGTGATGGGAAATGTTTACTCAACAACTGAATTGTACTTCTGCTATAATTTCCCAAACCACTTTGATTATAAAATGCACGTTTTGAATCGAAGCCTATTTTCACTTTTTAAATTTTTATTTTTTATATTAATATTGTAATAAACGATTTTTGTTAAAGTTATATGCAAAATAAATAATTAATTTTGAAAAATAAAAATAATTATTTAAATTTTGTATTTTTTATAAAATATTCTTTTTGTATCCAGTTTGCTGATAAATATAACTCAACAGATTTTATTAAATTTTTAAGAGATTTTTTTTATCTATATAAATTTATTATTTTTGTAAAATATACAAAAAAATTAATTTTAAAATTTAATCTACAATGAAAAAAAATAATTTATTTCTTGGTTTAATATTATTTTTTGCAATGATATTACAATATTCTTGTTCAAAAGATGACCCTGTTGATAATTCTGGAGGTGTTAATGAGTTGATATTGACAGCAGGGCATTTTGATGAACCAGAAGAATATACACCTGAGCAGGTCGGAGAGCAGGTTGTTACTGTAGAGACAGATAGTGTAGGAGTTGAATATCAGGTAACAACAACAAAATACAAAAGAGCCAAAAAGATTACATCTTACAAAGATATAGGAAGCTCAAAAAAAGGTATAAATAATACAAAATCGACAAATGATATTTATCTTGGTTCTGTTATTCAGGGAAAGTATTGGCATGGAGATGGCGATTTGACTTCAATAGGTGATTTTTCGAGAGCACCTCTAACAATTACGCTTAAAGATGTTATATTAACAAACGGAAACAGTGTAACCGTAGAAGATCCAAACAATGCAAACGTTACAGATGCTTTCAATCAATTAATATCATCTGAATATTCTGGCGATATAAGTGCAAATTATACATTTAACAAAACAGAGGCACATACTAAAAATCAAGTCGGATTGGAACTTGGATTTAAACCAACATGGCTTGGTGATATGTTTAATATCGAACTCGGTATAGAAAATACTTTTGAAACAAACACTATCGTTGTATATTTCAAACAGGTATATTATACTGCCGAAGTAGATTTACCTGGTAACCCTTCTGGTTTTTTTACAGATGATGTAGATTTGGAAGGACTAAAAACAAAGATAACATCTGATAATCCAGCTGGTTATATTTCGTCTATTGATTACGGAAGAGTAATAATGGCAAAAGTAACTTCTGCTAACTCAACAGATGATATATCTGCTGCTATCGGTTTGGCTTTCGAGGCTTTATCTATCAACATAGGAGGACATTATGAAGATGTGCTTAATGATTGCGATTTTGAATGCAAAATATTAGGAGGAACATCTGGAACAGTTGTACAGAACGCTCAAGGTGTTATCGACCTTATAAACGAAGGCATGAGTCCTACAAGTTTAACAGCTGCCAAACCTATATCTTATCAGGTCAATTATCTTGATGGCGGTATATTTAGAATAGGCGATCTTGTTGAATATGATAAAAAAGAATATCTACAAACAAGTGTAAATCAAGATTTTGATGTACATTTTTATGCCTTTTTTGTTTTTAATGATTGTGACTTTCTTACTGATGGAGATTTCTCTTATACAATTGATATTAATGGACAGGAGATTTCTCAGGATAATCTTACATGTGGCAATGACGAACTAATTTGGATAGAACAAACAAAATCTTTAAGTTTGCCTTTTGTTAGTGGTCAAAAAATTATTGTATCTGGTTCGTTGTACGAGAACGACAAAGAGCTTGTAAAATCATTTGTTAAAGAATTTGAATATCCATGGAACGATGAGGATTTATTCAATGCAAACTGGAACATTCAAGGAACAGCAACAGACCTGTGGGAAGAATATTTAAAAAGAAATGATGATTGTGATGCTTCACTTCTTTTTAAAGTTGAAAAAAAATAAACTATATAACATTCCATTTCTTAAATAAGATGTTAATTTTTGATAGTGATAAATAAGTAATGCTATTCAAAAGCATTACTTATTTATTACTATCAATTTTTTTACAAAAAAACATATGAAAAATTCACTTTGGAGATGAAGAAAAAAATTAAAACAAATATTTCTTGACAACTTTATTGAAAGGAACAGTGAGAATTCTTAACTTTGGCAAAAATTAAGAATTCATTATATTGAATATACATAGTTTTATTATAATTAGCAATGAAAGAAAAGATTACAAAAATTTGGAGTTTTATTACAAGACATAAATACATAGTAACAATAGCATCGTTTGTGATATGGATTTCCTTTTTCGACCGTACAAGCCTGATATTCAAATCAAAAGTTAAATCTGAATTAGAAATATTGAAAGCTGAACAAAAATATTATCAGTACAAAATAAAGAAAAATAAAGAAAGATTAAGCGGATTGAATAACAAAAAAATATTAGAAAAATTTGCAAGAGAAGAATACTATATGAAAAAAGATAACGAAGATATTTATGTTATTATAGAAAAATGAATTTTCTAAAATTAAATTACTTTAAACCATACCACAAGTATATCATCAATTTGTTGATGTTCGTTTTTGTCTTTATTTAGAGCAAACGCATTCCATTCTTCAAGTTTTTTATATAAGATTTGTTTTTGTTTATCAATTGTCTTTTTGTGCTTCGCTAACAGCAGATTTTTAAATCTTTTAGATAAAAACTCTATCTCGCAGATAGACATAACAAAAAAACACTGAAATTTTATATATGTTTATTGAAATCCGAGAGGATTAGGACAAGGTACATAGTTCTTGTTTTCTCTTGTAGAATTAAAAGAAAGAATAATTTCATAAGTGTTACCTGGTTTAAAACCTTTTATTGTTGTAATATCAAAACTGAAAGCAATATTCATATATGCATATTTATTATTGCTAATATTAAAAAGTTTGATGTTCAACAATCCTACCGACCCAATTAAAGAAGCAAAATTTCCAAATTTTTTATCGTACTGGTCGGATATCCTTGTCCATAAACCAACCATTAATAATTGCTTATTTTTATTTTTGCTGTAACGATTCGAGCTGTATCCTCTTTCAAGAAAAGAATTAGAAAAAGTGATATTTGAACCAGCTAAAATTGTATTAATATCTGTTTGTCGTTCATAAACAATTGCTGGGGCAAACCATTCTACACTGCTGTTTCTCTTATTTCGTGATATCAATGCTCCAGCATGCAAGGTAAGCAACAAAGGAATTTCGGTATCATCATTTGTAAAATTTGTATCACCTGTTTGTAATATATGTTCAAAATTTGCACCAAATACTCCAGTTACTTTGGTTTTATTTTTTCTTGTTTTTTGAAAATTATGTTTCGTTGTAATTATAAAACCTACACCAAAATCAAGACAGCCTTCGGTTTCATTATTGTATGTACCTATTTTGTTTGGAGTAGATCCTACAACTCCATCAATAGGATTTATTTGACTTGAAAAAATAAAATTATCCCAATCTATAGATCCTTTTATATAAGAAACTCGTGCTCCTAATGATACTCTAATATTCTTGTAGGCTCTAAAATCAAATGCTGATGTTAATGAAGCATTATATTTTTTATATTCACCTGTGCCTTCTTCTGTTTTTAATAATGAAATACCTAAACCTTTGAAACCGCCGAGATTTTTTAAGTTTCGT
>JAOZMB010000017.1 GCA_029934515.1 Bacteroidales bacterium | reverse complement strand
TAACCTTTCTTTTTTTGTATACAAATTTATTTGTTATTTTGGCGAAGATATTGATGACGAATATCAATTATTAGGTCATTTTATTAGTCCGTTTTTGTATAAAGTATATTTTCTTGGAGAAAATTTTAGAGAATGGTATCAACCAGAAATATCTGGAACTGTAAACGGAAAAATATTATATGGAAAACCAGATTTTATGGTTGCAAGCGGAGACTATGAACCAGAAATTCCTTTTTTCTTTATCCAAGAGTTTAAAAGACAAAAAACAATTTCAGACCAACAGAGACAGTTGCTTGCACAGATGGCAACAGCAATAGAAAACAATAAAACAAAACATATGAAAGGAGCATATAATATTGGACAGCTCTGGAAATTTGTTATACTTGAAAAAAAAACAGAAGGAAAATACAAATACTATGAATCAAGAAGTTTTGACAGTTTGGATATTGATAACTTAGAAAAAATTTATACATATCTGCAAGCCGTAAAACATAAATACTGTAAATAATTTATTAATTTTTAAACATAAAAAACGTAACCATTTAATTAAAAAGATTTGCGATATTTCATACAATTAAGTTACAGCGGAACAAACTATCACGGTTGGCAATTTCAACCAAATGCTATTTCTGTTCAGGAAACGATTGAGAAAGCTTTCTCAACTATTTTGCGTAAAAAAATTAAAATCACAGGTGCAGGACGTACCGATTCAGGTGTGCATGCAGAGTTCTATATTGCACATTTTGATTATCACAAAACAATTATTGATATCGAAAAAAATGTTTTTCGTTTGAATAGTTTTTTGCCAGCAGATATTGCAATAGAAAAAATATTTCATGTTCACGATGATTTGCATGCTCGATTTTCGGCGGTCGCAAGAACTTATGAATATAGAATTATTACAAAGAAAAATCCATTCTTGTATAAAAAAACTTATAGATTATACAAACAACCAGATTTTGATTTGATGAACAAAGCTGCAAAAATTCTTTTGGAATATAATGATTTTACAAGTTTTAGCAAACTACATACAGATACAAAAACAAATTTATGTAAAATATATTTGGCTGAATTAATTGTCCATAAAAATAAAAACGACAAACAAAATTGTAATATATATATTTTTAGAATAAAAGCCGACCGTTTTTTGCGAAATATGGTGCGAGCAATAACAGGGACGCTCTTGGATGTTGCTTACAGTAAAATTGATTTTAAAGGATTTCGTAAAATTATTGAAAGCAAAAACCGTTCAAATGCTGGTTTCTCTGTTCCTGCACAAGCTTTATTTCTTACAAATATTGAATATAAATTTAATAATTATAAATAATCAAAATTAATTAATTATGTTAATACAAAACAAAAAATTATTACAAAAATCAAAAACTAATAAGATGACAATGAGACTGTTGATATTATTTTCTATCTTTTTTATAATTTTTTATTCCTGCGCAGATAGTCAGGAAAAGCAAGTAAATATTGAAAATGATATTGTAAAAGATACAATATTGGATAATCAGGAAGCACAATACAGTGATGATGATGTAAGGATTGTTGAAAATATTTTGCAAAAAGCATTGAGAGATAATATGTTTGATAATGATATTAATGATATTGTTATTTGGGTCGGCAAAAAATTTCTCGATACAGAATATGTAGGTGGTGTGTTAGATGAAAATGATAACGAAATATTGACAATAAATTTGCAAGAACTTGACTGTTTGACATTTGTGGAGACTTGTTCTGTGCTGGCTCGTCTTGTTAAACAAAAAGAATTAACATTTGATAAATATTTGCCTACTTTGAAAAAAATTAGATATAGAAACGGAGAAGTTTCTGGTTATCTTTCACGTATTCACTATTTTAGCGACTGGCTTTATGAAAACGAAAAATCTGGATATATGAAACGACTTAGCAAAGAAATTGCAAATACAAAAATAGATAATAATGTTTTTTTTATGAGTAAAAATTCGGATAAATATATTCATCTTGACAACGATTCATTAATCGAAGGTTCAAAGAAAATAGAAGACGAAATTTCAAAACGTGAATATTATTATATCCCCGAAAACGAAATAGATAAACATAAAGATAAAATCAAAAACGGATATATTATAGGTATTACAACAAATGTCGAAGGTCTTGATATTGCACACACAGGAATTGCTATTTACAAAGGCAAAGAATTACACCTCCTGCACGCATCAAGCAAAGGAAAAAAAGTTGAAATATCTGAAAAAACACTACAAAAAATGTTGAATGACAATAAAATACAAACAGGTATTATGATTGCAAAATTAAATGAATAAACCAAATTATAACGTTTTTTTATCTGTGAAAAATCCATATAATCTGTGTTCTTCCGTGTTCCTATTATGCAATATAATTAATACTAATTTTTTTATTTAATATAAATTATTTATGCGTTTTTTTATATTAATCTTTGGAATTTTAATTTTGCAAGTAAATTTTTTGCTCGGACAGGTTCTCTCTAAAGATAAACTTGCAAAAACTAAAATTTTTACTTCTTTGAAAGAAGCATATATGTCGCCTCAAAAAGTATATAGACTTCAAATAACTGGGACAGATATAATCCCAGAACAAATAGGAAGACTGACGAATTTGCAGATTTTATACATATATAACAGCGATGCAGTAAAATTACCAAAAACAATAGCAAGATTAAAAAAATTGCAAGAACTACATTTAGACAACAATAAATTGACTAGCCTGCCTGATGAAATTAAATTTCTTAAAAACTTGCGAATATTATCAGCAACAAACAATAATCTGAAATCAATACCAAAAGGAATTGTAGAGCTTAAAAACTTAAAATATCTATACCTTTCAAATAACAAATTGAATGATATATATTTTAAACAAGGAAGAAATCCAGAATTGAAAGTCCTCGATTTATCGTTCAATAAATTTGAAAATTTCCCAAACAACATACTTTATCTAAAACAACTTGAAAAATTATATCTCTCTAATAATAAAATAAAAAAAATACATAGTGATATAAACAAATTAGAAAATCTGAAAGAGCTGTATGCCGATGATAATAATTTTAATAAATTTCCAGAAGAAATAACAAAATTAGAAAATCTGCAAATTGTCAGTTTTAATAATAATAAAATAGAAAAAATAAGCCATAAGATTAAGAAATTGGCTGGCTTACAAAAATTAATTTTATCTAATAATTATTTGAAAAATATTCCGAAAGAAATAGGAATGTTATTAAAATTAGAAGTCCTTGTTCTGTCAAATAATAAACTAACTGAAATACCATCGGAACTTAAATCGCTGAAAAAACTCACAGAACTAAATTTATATAATAACGATTTAAGAACAATTCCACAAGAAATTATGTATTTATTAAAAAATAAAAATATTGAAACAGGAGGAAATAGAATTGAAAACAAATAAATTTTTTTGTTTTAATAGAAATTTATTACATTTGTAAAATACTTTTAAGTATTAAAAAAATAAAATGAATTTGTAAAATAAAACAGTTATGTTAATTATATCAAATTTTACTTTATTCATATTAATATGTATTTCTTTCAATTGCTGCAACGCCCAAAATACAAGTTCTTTTACCGACAAGCGTGATGGACACATTTACAAGACCGTAAAAATAGGCGACAAATGGTGGATGGCTGAGAACCTCGCTTATAAAACAGACAGCGATTCTTATGTTTATAATAACCGAAAAATTTATGAAAAAATTTACGGTAGATTATATACTTGGAAAATTGCAACAAAAGCATGTCCAGAAGGCTGGCATCTTCCTACTTCTTTTGAATGGGAAGAAATGGAATTTACAATAACAATAAATGAAGCCAAACAAGGTTTTTATTTAAAATCAAAAGAAGGGTGGCAGGATTATGAGAATAAAAATGGAAACGGTAATAACAGTTCTGGTTTAAGAATATTGCCTGCTGGTTATCGCGGTTATGTTAAAGGAACATTCTATAGTCTCGGCAAATGTGCCTATTTCTGGACATCGGCTCCACATGATAAAGAAATTGCATGGAAACGTAAATTTAGTTACAAGAAAAAAGATATTCGCCGTTTCTATATGGAGCAGACTTACTGTTTTTCAGTGCGATGTGTCAAAGATTAACCTAACTCACTTATTTTTTTGAGCTTTGAATAATTCAATATTTTGAATTTCTTTCCTTTTATTTTAATAAGTTTTTCATCTTTAAATTTTTTTAACATACGAATAACATTTTCTGTTGACATGTTAGATAACTCAGCCAAATCTTTCCTTGTTAATTGAAGTTCGAACTCCTGTTTTTTAAATATCCTGTCAGCAAGACACAATATTGTGTCCGCCAGTTTTCCGTAAGATTGTTTATGCGTTAAACAAAAAAAACGTCCAGACATCTGAATACTGTTTGCCGTAAGAATATCAAATACCGTAAATGCGAAATTAGAATTTTCAGTAATTATTTCTCTGAAAATATTAATATTTATCAAACGCACCACAGTATTAACATAAGCTATCGCCGAATAATGAAAAACTGGATTGATGCTTGAAATCGATGTAAGTCCGATAATATTACCTTCTGGAATCAATTTTAGTATTAATGTTTCGTTCATTTCTTCTATCTGAACTTTCACGAGACCTTTTTCTACAATCATAATATGTGTTGCAAATGTTCCCTGTTTACACAATGTTTCGCCTTTTTTATACTTCACAACAGCTTCATTATCGAATATTTTTTTCTTCTGTTTCTCTGTAAGTTCCTCAAAACAAGAACGTTTATAATCAATAACTGTACAACTTGTTCTATTATTCATATCCATATTCAAATATTTTATATTTGCAAATATATAAAATAAATCATTTCTTATGCTGATTCGTATCATGTTTTTTTATGTTTTTTTTAACATAAAATCATAATATACAACACCCTATTTTATTCTTTTTTATTAAAATAAACATCGTTATTTGCATTTTTAAATATTAATAATTGAATTATGAAAAAAATCAGTATATTTTTAATAGCTCTTCTGGTACCTTTGATGATATTTTGGACAAGTTGTGGAGGAAATGCAGAAGACCAGAACGCCAAAACAGATACAGTTGAAGTAGCCGTAGAGATAAATCATACGCAACTTTTACTCGATGAAATAGTTAAGAACGGAGATTTTATTAATACTAAACGTGTGCCGACAATGATTAAATCACAAGATGTAAATGATGCTGTCGGAGGAAATATTCTTGTTATTGATATAAGAAAAGCAAAAGATTATGCCAGCGGACATATAAAAGGTGCAGTAAATGTTAAATTGGGCGGATTGATTGATTATATTAAAATAAATGATATTAAAGCTTTTGAGAAAGTTGTTATGGTCTGTTATTCTGGACAGGAAGCAAGTTTTGCAACATCGGTACTTCAAATTCTTGGACACAATAATGTTTATGCAATGAAGTGGGGAATGTCGTCTTGGAATAAAAAATTTGCAGGAAAATGGTTGGAAAATATTTCAGATAAATATGCAGACCAACTTGAGACAAATGCAAATGCAAAAAATACAAAAGGTGAATTGCCAAAATTTGATTGCGAAAGAACAAATGGTGCAGAAATATTAGAAGCAAGAGCTGCAAAAATTTTGGCTGACGGATATAAAGATATTCTTATTACTGCTGATGAAATATTTGGTGACCCTGGAATGTTTTATATTGTAAATTATTGGCCTGCAAAGGCTTACAATATCGGACATATTAATGGTTCGGTTCGTTATCAGCCAAAAAGTTCATTAAATACAGGCGCAGATTTGCTCACGCTACCAACAGATAAAAAGATTTTAACTTATTGCTACACAGGACAGCACAGTGCATTTGTAACAGCATATTTAAGAATACTCGGTTACGATGCTTATTCTTTAAAATTCGGTTCTAATAGTTTTATGAATAAAATGTTAATTGAAAATGAAGATTTAGGACACGGATTTAGTAAAAAGAAAATTCACAATTTCAAATTTGAAACAAGTGAATACGCCGCTCCAAAAGATGGCGAAGAAGAAGAAGGAGGTTGTTAAAGTTTTCTCTATATATTGAAACCGAGCTGAAATATAAGTAAGTTCGGTTTTTTTTACATGACAAATTTGCAAACTGTTTGTTACAAATTGATAAAGTTAATAAAGTTTTACTGCAAATTATACAGACATTAAGGCATAAGATATTGATATTTTAACATATTTATAAACTTCAATATGTTTGGTATATTTTTTGATAATTGATAATTGATATTTTTAATCATTAATTATTAATTAAAAACTTATTTAAGATGAATAGAATTAAAAACAATTATAATCCATTGTATTTTTTGGCTTCTTTGGGTTCTGGCGGTTTATCCATTTCTTTTTTTATGTATTTACAATACATGATACCGCACAAGGAAACACCTTTGGTTATTTTTGAGCAGTTATTGGGTGTGATTAGTAGGGGAGATTTTGCTTCTTTTTTAACAGTTCTTGTTACTTTGTTTGTTTTATTTTTTGCAGTTACACATTTCATTTTACTGTTCAAAAATTTATCATGGTTTAAATATTACAAGACTACCGAGCCTTACAAAAATTTGTTATCTTCTGTTTCAGGAATGAGTTTAATGGCAATTCCTTTGACTTTGGCGATGAGTATTAATGTTTTATTTGTTTTAGGAGCTGTGTTTGTTCCTAATTTATGGTCTGGTGTTGAGTATCTTTTCCCTTTTGCTTTGTTGGCTTTTTTGGTTGTTGGTGTTTATGCTTTGTCTATTTTTTCGAAACAGATGTTCAGGATTATTTTAACTGGCGATTTAAAATATATAAATAGTAATAATTTAAGTCAATTACTTTCAGTTTTTGCATTTACGATGATATCCGTTGGTTTTGCTGGTTCGGGTGCGATGAGCCATAATTTAACAATCAACGCAATAGGATTATTTTTTGCAATATTTTTTCTCTCTTTGTCAGTTATTGTATTAATATCAAAATTGATTTTAAATTTCAGAGGAATACTAAAATATGGCATCGACCAAGAAACCTCGCCAACTATTTGGATAGTAATACCAATTTTAACTCTAATAGGAATCACTCTTGTGAGAATTATGTTTGGAATAGACCATCATATGGAAGGAGATATTTCATATTCTTCATTTTTTGTATTGACATCTGTTATTGTTTCTTTACAGTTTTTGACTGCATTTTTTGGTTATGTTGTTATGAAGCGTAACGGTTATTTTAAGGATTTCGTTTCTGGTGCAAAAAAGAGTGTTGGTAGTTTGGGTTTGATATGTCCGGGAGTTGCATTCGTTGTTTTCGGAATGTTTTTTATACATCTTGGGCTTGTCAAAAATGATATTATTGACAAATTTACATTAGCTTATTATATTTCATTTATACCTTTTGTTTTTGTACAAGTGATGACCGTTTTTTATTTCTTTAAATTTAAGAAAAAATTAATGAGTAATAAATAAAAAATCTGTGTTATAATTTGTTTATAATAATTTTCACGGATTTTAGAATTTTTAACAAGAATATTTTAATAAACAAATAAATTTAATTATAATGAAGATGAATAGATTATTTACAATTATTTTCTTTTTACTTGCTACTTCGTTGTTTGCACAAGATGAGCCAGTAGATGTTACTACATTTTCGATTGATGGAGAATTTAGAAGTAGATTTGAAGCAACGCCATCTTTTGGCGGAAGGAATGCTTTTGTTATTGAGGATACGCATGGTTCAAATACCATTGGACAACGTGCAAGGATAACAACTTATTACGACAACAAAAAAATGGAAGCAAAATTTAGTTTTCAGGATATCAGGATGTTTGGTGCTAATAAAGAGGAAGGAAAAATATGGAGTAGTACTTATGGCAATGGATTGGCTGTTCACGAGGCGTGGGCTATGTATAAATTTATTAATGAACCTGGACATGTTCTCGGATTAAAAATAGGAAGACAGGAACTGAACTTTGCAGATGCAAGATTGTTGTGGAACAAAAACTGGCTACATCAGGCGGCTTCTCATGATGCTGTTAAGTTACAGTGTAGAAATAAAAATATGGGTATTAAATGGGACATTGGATTTTCTTTAAATTCGGTGGACGCGCCTGGTCTTGCTACACCATTTAAGACTCTCGGTTTTTTAAATATTTCCAAAACATTCGGAGATAATATTACAATTAATGTAACCGACCTTTACGAAGGAATGGAATCTGATGATATATTGGCTGACGGCGAACAAGATTCAACATTTTATAGAAATACTATTGGACTTAATCCTATTTTAAAATTTGGAGGTCTTACTTTTAACGGGAGTTTTTACATGCAAATGGGAGAGCTTGAAAACCTTAACGGTAATTATGCTGGTATGATGTACACTGCAAATCTGTCTTATTCTATTGCAAAAAAATATAAAATAGGAGTTGGTTATGACAGTTATTCTGGAAATGACGGTGAAGGCGATGATAATAAAGTATTTGCAACACCTTATGCTGGCGCTCACAAATTTTTTGGAAATACTGATATGCACTTAGTACTTTTTAAAAAAGGTCTTGGTTTGAACGATATTAACATAAAAGCCAATGCAAAACTTCTGAAATCTACAAGTCTTTCGCTTCAATTTCATTTAATTTCGTTTGCAAATGATGCAACAACAGCTGATGGAACTGAATTTACTGGAGTTGGTAATAATTTAGATTTAGTTGTAAAGCATAAATTTGATAAAAAAATTGCCCTACTTGCAGGATATTCTTTATTTATGCCAAGTGATGATTTTGTAGAATATTCGTTTGGAGATGGCGATGCGAAGATGCATAATTTTGTTTGGATAATGTTTTCTTTCCAACCTAATTTATTCAAAAGCATAAAATAATACTATTACTTAAAATTTAAATATTTATACTATAACAATACCGTGCCTAATCAAAAAGTTAGGCACGGTGTTTTTGTTTATTGTATAATTTTTTTTTTTATAATCAATCAAATTTTATTTTTGATATATATTATTTACAATTTTTTCGTCTATAAAATTTGGCATAGTTACTATTAGATTTTTATTTTTGTACATTGCTTTTTTAATTGCCAAAATTGCTTCTTTGTTTCTTGCCCAGCTTCTTCTTCCGATTCCGTTATTTACGTCCCAGTGTAACATCATTTTAATTCTCTGTTTTGTTTTTTTGCTTCCGTTGAGTAGCATTCCGAATCCTCCATTTATAACTTCTCCCCAACCTACACCTCCTCCATTGTGTAGCGAGACCCATGTTGCACCACGAAAGGAATCACCTATTACATTTTGGACAGCCATGTCGGCTGTATATTGCGAACCGTCATAAATATTTGAAGTCTCACGGTATGGAGAATCTGTTCCAGAAACATCGTGGTGGTCACGTCCAATAACTATCGGAGCAGATATTTCACCAGATTTAATAGCATCGTTAAATGCCAGTGCTATTTTTGTTCGACCTTCGCAATCTGCATATAATATGCGTGCCTGAGAGCCTACAACGAGATTGTTCTTTCCAGCTTTTTCTATCCACAGGATATTGTCGTGCATTTGTTGTTGAATTTCAGGAGATGTTTTTTTTAATATTTTTTTCAAAACATTTACAGCAATTCTATCTGTTTTTTCTAAATCAGATTGTTTGCCAGAAGTACAAACCCAACGAAATGGGCCAAATCCAAAATCAAAAAACATAGGTCCCATAATATCCTGAACATAAGATGGATAAATAAAAGTTCCATCTTTATTGACAATATCAGCACCTGCCCGTTTGGCTTCAAGAAGGAAAGCATTGCCGTAGTCGAAAAAATATGTTCCTTTGTCTGTATGTTTTTTTATTGCAGATATTTGTTTTATTAAAGAAGAACAAACTTTTTCTTTAAAAAGTTTAGGGTCTTCGGTCATCATTTTATTACTCTCCTCAAAACTCAAACCAACAGGATAATAACCACCAGACCATGGATTGTGCAATGATGTCTGGTCTGAACCTATGTCAATAAAAATATTCTCCTTGTCGAACCTCTGCCAAAGTTCGACAATATTGCCAACAAAAGCAATTGATACAATTTCTTTTGTTATTTTAGCTTTTTTTACACGTTTTACAAGCTTGTTCAAATCATAAGTAATTTCGTCAACCCAGCCTTGTTTGTGTCTTTTACTTGCAGCTTTTTCGTTTACCTCAGCTATAACTGATATTAAACCTGCAATATTCCCAGCCTTTGGTTGAGCGCCAGACATACCGCCAAGTCCAGAGGACACAAAAAGTTTGCCACTTAAATCAGTTTCTTTTTCTTTTGCAATTTTTCTACAAGCATTTATAATAGTTATTGTTGTTCCATGAACAATTCCCTGCGGCCCTATATACATATATGAACCAGCCGTCATTTGTCCGTACTGCGAAACACCGAGAGCATTAAATTTTTCCAAATGTTCTGGTTTGGAATAATTAGGAATAGTCATACCGTTTGTAACAACCACTCGTGGCGCTTCCTTATGCGATGGGAAAAGTCCAAGCGGATGTCCAGAATACATAACAAGTGTTTGTTTGTTAGACATTTTTGCAAGATATTGCATTGTAATCCTGTACTGTGCCCAGTTCTGAAAAACAGCACCGTTTCCACCATAAGTTATAAGTTCATCTGGATGTTGTGCCACGTCGTCATCAAGATTATTTTGAATCATCAACATTATTGCAGCAGCCTGTTTTGATTTTGCTGGATATTTATCAATACTCCGCGCGTATATTTTGTAATCAGGACGAAAACGATACATATATATACGCCCATATTTTTTAAGCTCGTTTGCAAATTCTTCAGCCAACTCTACATGATATTTCTTAGGAAAATATCTAAGCGCATTTTTTAATGCAAGTTTTTTTTCTTCTTTATTTAAAATATCTTTTCGCTTTGGAGCATGATTTATTTCTGGTCTGGCACCTTTATACTTTGGAAGAACATTAGGAATTCCTTCTAATATTGATTTTTTAAATTTCATTAGTTTAATTTTTTATTGATTATATTGTATGTTAAGAAAATTACGAATTGGTTTACACATAGTAATAAATATTTTACAAAAACAAATCAGAAAGTTATTTTTTAACGATTACTAAATCATATTATTGAAAATTTTTGGTTCAAAAAGATTATTTACGAACAAAATATAGTTTAATGTTTTTACATTATTTTGATGCTTAAATAAACTCGGAGAACCAAAATTTTATTCAGATATAGAAATATTTTTCTTATTACATGACAATTTTTTATTTAATGTTTCAATCAAAAGTGGCGGAGCCGCTTCTGGTCTTTTTGTTTTGGCATTCAAAAAAACTAATGTAGTATCGCCTTTGTTGATGAGTTCTTTTTTTTCATTAAAAATTTCATAAGTAAACATTATACGACTATTTACTATTTTTATTAAATATGTTTTTACGATTAAAACATCATCGTAATATGCTGGTTTTATATACTTTATATTCAATGACACAACAGGAAGTAGTATCCCGTTCTTCTCCATTTTTTTGTACGACCAGCCTAACTTTCGTATCATATCAGTACGAGCAACTTCGTAATAAAGCGGATAATTACCGTAATAAACATAACCCATTCTGTCTGTCTCGCCGTATCTTACTCTTATTTTTGTCTCTGTGATATACATGGTTCAAAAAATTAAAAATTACAGTTTTTATTTCAAAACTCTTTTTATGATTTTATTTTCTTTTCGTTCTTTTTTGTCTTCTGAACGTTGTTCTTTTTTCAAGGATTTGACATTTGATTTATTCAATTTTATTCGTTTTTTCATTTGTTTAGATTTTATTCCGAAAGTAGAATAAACACCACTTAACAATGACTTAATCCAGAAGTTAAACTCACTTTTATGTTTAACTTTTTCGTAATAAATTTTTCCTTCTTTTAATTTTGACAGTCTATTTTTGGGATTATCGCTTGCCAAGAAAGTATTTGTAGCAAGCGATTTGAATTTTTTAGATGATTGTGTTGTATCTATAAGTTTTATTTTTAGGTCATTGTAATTAAACTTCAAAACACCTTCGGCGTATTCATTATTGGCATTAACATTAAACTGAATCTTGTTCGAGACACCAGATTTTATCGAAACAAGAGCTGTCTTCTCTAAAAAAGGATTAAATACATTAAAATCAAAAGTTTCAATACTTCCACCAAAAACATAATCGTTAACCTCATATTCTAACGGAAAGAAAAAATATGATTTGAAAAATGCTTTCTCTTGTAACCAACCAGAAACATTAATTTGTGTATATATTTTTGTGTCAAATAAAGTCGTGTCATTTGTAATATTTGTAATATTTCCAGATAATCCAGTTATATTTAATATTCCTGTTTTATATGTTTTTTTGTTATTTTGTTCGTATTCAATATTGATATTATTAAAATTTATGCTATCAATTTTAATATAATTTTTCAGTCTATTTATATGTTTCCAAGGAGGTAATGGTCGCCGCAATGAATCCTCTGGTAAATGTTTGTCCTTAAAAATATTAATATCAATATTATTCAATTCTACGAGCTTTATATCAATTTCTTTTTTGTTGATTAACCTTCTGAAATCAATGCCTTCACAAAATAGATCTCCGTCTTTTATGTGCATAACACTTTTTTGAAAACCATCTTTCCTTGCAAATAAATATTTCCCGTAGCGAGGAATTAATTCTACTGAACTAACAGAAACTCTCTGTTGCAAACTGGAAATATTAATATTTGTCAAGTTAAAATCATACATACTGTCTGTGGTCGATAATTCGTATTTTGGAAAGCTCAACGAAAAGTCCTCAGACAGCAAAAATCTTGAACGATTTTTTGCTTTTGATGGTTCAATATCAAAATCTGTAATTTTGCCATTTATGTCTTCTAATAGAAAAGGTTTTTTATTAGATTTTTTATTTATAGAACTAATATTTACATTATTATAATCAAATTCTGCAATTTTAAATTCTTTAAATTTACTGGATAATTTTAGTTTAATATTTTCTTCTATTTCCGAAATCTTTTTTTTGTTATCGTTGTCTATGTATTTAGCAATATTAATATTTGAATTATTAATAAACACCTTTTCGATGTTCACTTTTTTGTTAAATATAATATCATCAATATTTAAACTCGTAACAAAACCGTTTGCTATATTTATTTTGAAAACCGATTTTTTGTTATTTTTGTTCAGATAATCCAAAATATTTTTTGTCGAATCAAACTGAAAATTGAAATTTTTAAACAAAAGTTTTCTATCGATATATGAATAATTAACAGAATCACTTGTTATTGAATACATATTATCTGGCAGATTAAACAATAAATTATTAAGCGAAATATCGGCTTTATCATATTTGAATTTTTTATTAATATTTGTCGTATCAGAACAAAAATTATCAATATTAATACTAAATTCAGCTTTTGAATTGATTTTTTGAATTGAATCTTTATTATCCAAAATTTTAATTATTCCGTTATTAATAGTTAAATTATTAATTTTAAATCCTTTAATTTTTTGTTTAATATTTTCTTTTTTAATATTTTTATTATTTTTGTTAATATCTTTTTTTGTTATAATAATTTCTAATTTTGGAATATTAATTTTTCCTGCCAAAAAAAACTTTTCAGAAATAAACTTCTCAGTATCAATATTTTCCGCTGTTATTTCTGGAAAAAATATTGTGTATGTATTTTTTTTTCGCAATTCTACGGCATTGTTTTTTTGCGGTTTTACTCTGACTCTTTCTGCACGCATAGAAGAGTCTTTCGTGTTGTAAGTTATTTTATTTATTTCTAATTTGTGAATATTATCTGGCAACAAAGTATTATAATTGTAAAGTTCTATTTTTGCATTTCCTTCTAATAATGGGTCGTTGTTAATTATTGAATCTTTATTAAATTTGAAATTATCAGCTGTAACAGAAAATTTATTATTAAAATTATATAAGTTGTTGCCTGCCGAATCTAAAAGTGAAAAATGAATATAACCACTGTCAATTTTCAGGCTGTCCACATTAATAATATTTAAATTCCCGCCAAGCATTCTTTGAAAAACTTTTCTGTAAGATTCCTTGATATTTGCATTTATATTTTTTGTTGTATCTTGTTCTTCGAGGTTCTTGTTTTTATATTTTACGTTAAACAATTGCGGTTTCAAAATATTTATTGAATTTATATTTAATTCTTTTTTAAATATTGCCTTTTTAATATCAGCGTCTGTGAACGAAAGTTTATCGACAAAAAAATAAGTTAAATTTGATTTTTTGTATTTTTTCATCAAACTATCTGAATTTTCGTTTCTTTTTGGATAATATTCAAGTTCTTCTACTTCTAAGAACGAATTAAAAGAAGATAAGTCTAATTTTCCAATTTTTAATACATGCAAATCTTTACCTGATTTCATTGAATATTTTTTTAATTTAATATCAAATTCGCTTGCATAAAAAAGTCTGTCATTTCGTTTTCTTGTGTTTGCGTCAACAGTAAAATCTCTCAGGTTCAATGAAATATTTCCTCTAAAAAAAGCTGATTTTTTATTATCAAGATTTCTTTTTAAATCAAAACTTCCGTTTGATATATATACTTTTTCAATATTTACGGCACTCAGATAATCTGATAACATATCGTATATTATATCAATTTTTTTCTTCTTTTTTTTTTTTCCTCTATAAAATTTCACAATATTTAATCGTGAGTTTTTAGCTCTAACTTCATCAATATTTAAAATACCAAAATTATATGCTCTGATAAAATCTGTGTTATTTACCTGTAAATTCGGAATTAATATATTCATTTTCACTTTGTAATTTGGATAATTATTTATTGGAAGTATTTTTATGTTATGTGCTTTAATCTGTCGTTTTTTTGTAGAGAGCATAAATTCGCTTGCTTCTATCCGATGAGTTCCTTTTGCAAGTTCCATATAATAATCCTCAACATACATTAAAATATTTTCGGAATACAATATTTTATTTTTTTTATAATATGAAGTAGAGTCAAGCTGAAAATTTGTCAGCAACAAAGTTAAATTTTTTATTCTGTATGATGGTTCTTTGATATTAAACCCTTTAAAAAGAACGAAACTTGCTTCTTTAAAAGTAAATTCTTTAATATCTACGGCGCTTAATTTACCTTCTATAAGTGAATAAATGTTCTTATAATCGGCGAGTTGTTTTTTCTGTTTGCTTGTTTCTTTTTTTATTTTCGGAACAGTGATATGTATTTTTGCCGAATCAAATTCAACCTTATTAATAGAAATTTCGTTATTAAACCATGCCTTGTAAACATCAATTCCAAGCAGTTTGATTTCTGGTAAATTAAAATTGTATATTGCTTTGTTTTTTGTCGTTTTTTCGATTTCTTGCTCTGTATATATTTTTGCATTTTTTATTATAATAAATGAATCGGCAAGCGAAATTTTTGTCTTCTCTGCATAAACTCTATGAATACCGTCGTTAAGTTTAAGGCTGTAATTATCTACTTCAAAAATTAAACTATCAGAATAAAAAAGTTTATTTTTTGTAATAAAAGCTGTTGAATCTAATTTAAAATTATACAAATTTACTGAAATTTTTTCAGCAACTGATTTGCCTGTTTTGTTTGAACTTTTTAACTGTAAATTAAAATATCCTTCTTTTATTGAAATATTTTTGATTATTAAAGTTCGCATATATGGCGAAATAATAGAATATAAATCACGGTGAACTGCATCGTATTTTGTGGTATTTATTTTGTCAGGCAAAGCTAAAATTTTTAATACTGGTTTATTTATTTCTATGCTCATTAGTTCAAAATCTTCGGATTCTAAAAACCTTAAAAACTGAAAATTTTTAAAACTAAGATGTTCAAATGATATTTGATACAAAGCTGTTTTAAATTTTTGTGTATTTTTTAGTTTATTATACAATACAGTATCTGGAATAAGTTTAAAATCGGATAAAATAAGGCTTCTTGTTGTTAGTTCTATACTTATTTTATCAAAATCAATATTATAAATTCCTTTACTTTCTTTATTAACAAGTCGTTGTATTCCAGATTTTAACAACGGTGTTGCTAAATATAATAACATTAACTCTGCTGTAAGCGAAACCAAAATTATGATAATTAATATTTTACCAATAAAATGTTTTCGCTTTTTTGCTTTTTTTTTTATTTTTAGAGAATCCATTTTACAAATATTTGTTGTAAAAAAAAGTACAGTAAATCAATGTTTTTAGAATTGATCATGCTGTACTTTCCTGAATATAAATTAATTATATTATACTTACATTTTAATCTTTTACATTTGCACACAAGAATTCTCTGTTTAATCTGGCTATATGTGCAAGTGTTATTCCTTTTGGACATTCCATTTCGCAAGCACCTGTATTTGAACAGTTTCCAAAACCGAGTTCGTCCATTTTAGCTACCATATTTTTGGCTCTTATACTTGCTTCTACTCTACCTTGTGGCAACAAAGCAAGTTGTGAAACTTTTGCTGATACGAATAACATTGCAGATGAATTTTTACAAGTAGCCACACAAGCACCACAACCAATACAAGCAGCAGCATCCATTGCTTCGTCCGCGTTTGGTTTTGGTATCGGAATTGCATTTGCATCAGGAATTCCTCCTGTATTAACAGAAACGAACCCACCCGCTTGCATTATTTTTTCATAAGCAGTTCGGTCAACCATAAGGTCTTTAATCACTGGAAAACTTCCAACACGCCAAGGTTCGATAGTTATTGTTTCACCGTCTTTGAACTTACGCATGTGCAACTGACAAGTTGTTATAAGACTGTCTGGTCCGTGTGCTTGACCATTAATAAACAGACTGCACATTCCACATATCCCTTCTCGACAGTCGTGGTCGAATGCCACCGGTTCTTTATTCTCGCCCACAAGTTGTTCATTAAGAACATCTATCATTTCAAGAAATGAACTATCGGTAGATATATTTTTTAGGTCATAATTCTCAAACTGACCTTTTGATTTAGCGTTTTCCTGTCGCCAAACTTTTAATTTTAAATTTATATTTTTTGATGCCATAATGTTTATTGATTATTTTTTGTTAATCTTTAATAATATAAAAATATTTGTATAAATTTTGTTATATTACAAACTTATATCTACCCAGTATAATACTATTATGTTTAACTTTGCCAAAGTTAATAAAAATATTACCTACACATTATCAGATAGTTGTTAGCTATTATAATTTTAACTTTGACAAAGTTTTATCATACTTTTTTAGTAGATACTAATTTACATTATTATTAAATTTACGCTGTTTTATAATTACGTGTTTTTACCTCAATCTCTTCGTATTGCAAAGGTTCTTTGTGTAGTGCAGGTTCTTTATTGTCTCCTTTGTATTCCCATGCTGCAACGTACATATATTCTGCATCATTTCTTTTTGCTTCACCTTCTTCTGATCTATATTCTGTTCTGAAGTGTCCTCCACACGATTCTTTTCTTGCCAAGGCATCTCGTGCCATTAGTTCACCGAGTTCGAGGAAGTCTGCTACTCTGTTTGCTTTTTCAAGTTCAACGTTAAGAGTTTCTTTTTCTCCAGGTATTTTTAGGTCTTGCCAGAATTCTTTTCTTATTTGTTTAATTTCATTAATTGCAGTTTGTAATCCTTTGCCGTCTCTTGCCATACCTACTTTGTCCCACATGACACGTCCAAGTCTTTTGTGGAACGAATCAACAGACTGCTTTCCTTTGATATTCATTAATTTATCAATACGTGCTTTTACTTCGTCTTCTGTTTTTTTAAATTCTTTTTGTGTTTTAGGATCCATTCGTGGCGTATCAAATTCATAAGCCAGATAATTTTGAATCGTGTAAGGCAAAACAAAATAACCATCAGCAAGTCCTTGCATAAGCGCTGATGCGCCAAGCCTGTTTGCGCCATGGTCTGAAAAATTAGCTTCGCCAGCTGCAAATAAACCTGGAATTGTTGTTTGTAATTCGTAGTCAACCCAAATTCCACCCATTGAATAATGAATAGCTGGGAATATTTTCATTGGTGTTTTGTATGGATTGTCATCTGTAATTTTTTCGTACATTTGGAATAAATTACCATATCTTTCTTCTATTGCATCTCTTCCGAGTCTTTTTATTGCATATTTAAAATCAAGATAAACACCTTCTTTTTTAGGATTATTTTCTATTCCGAAACCAGCATCAGTTCTTTCTTTTGCGGCTCTTGCTGCAACATCGCGCGGTACGAGGTTACCAAAAGCAGGGTATCGTCTTTCGAGATAAAAATCACGGTCTTCATCAGGTAAATCTTCTGGACGTTTTTTTCCTTCGCGTATGGCAACAGCGTCTTCTTTTTTTCTTGGTACCCAGATGCGTCCATCGTTTCTCAAACTTTCGCTCATCAATGTTAATTTCGATTGGAAATCACCATGTTGTGGAATTGCCGTTGGATGAATCTGTACAAAACAAGGATTAGACATAAACGCACCTTTTTTGTATGCTTTCCAAGCTGCACTTCCATTTGAACCCATCGCATTAGTAGATAAGAAAAATACATTTCCGTATCCGCCAGTTGCAAGAACAACAGCATGTCCGAAATGACTTTCAATTTTTCCTGTAATAAGATTTCTGGTTACAATTCCTCTTGCCTTTCCATCTATTACAACAATATCCATCAACTCTGTTCTATTAAACATTTCAACATTTCCAAGACCTATCTGACGGCTCAAACCACTATAAGCTCCGAGTAAAAGTTGTTGTCCCGTTTGTCCTCTTGCGTAAAATGTCCGTGAAACTAATGCTCCACCGAATGAACGATTATCAAGTAGTCCTCCGTATTCTCTTGCAAATGGAACTCCCTGTGCTACCGACTGGTCTATAATTGAATTACTAACCTCAGCAAGTCTATAAACATTTGATTCTCTTGCTCGATAATCTCCTCCTTTTATTGTATCATAAAACAAACGATAAACAGTGTCTCCATCGTTTGGATAATTTTTTGCGGCATTTATACCACCTTGTGCGGCTATACTGTGCGCCCTTCGTGGACTGTCTTGATAGCAAAAATTTTTAACTTTAAAACCAAGCTCAGCAAGGCTTGCAGCGGCAGCTCCACCAGCAAGTCCTGTTCCTACAACTATTACGTCAATTTTTCTTTTATTTGCTGGGTTTACTAAGTTTTGGTGAGCCTTATAATTGCTCCATTTATCTTTTAATTTACCTTCTGGTATTTTTGAATTTAATTTTGTCATATCTTAAATTTTATAAGATTTAAAATCTATAATTGTTAAATTATTTATTTTTAGACTTATCTTTTATTAATAAAAATTTTAGATTAATAATTTTATCAAAATAAAGAATAAGTACTTTAATTTTTAAAATCATATTATGATTATTTTAATTTTCATAATCCGATTTTAAGAATATATGAACTTTTTTATTTCAATTACAGTGTTATCCGAAAAACATTATTTTAAGTGGAATAATAGTAAATCCAGCAGTTATAACAACAGCAAAAATATCACCAAGTACACTTAAACGAACACGCCAAACATCGTTACTAAGTCCGATAGTTTGGAAAGCCGACCAGAACGCATGATGTAAATGTAACCCAAGAGCAATAAAACCAATTATATAAACAATAGAAAATATCTTACATTCAAATAGTTCTGCAACAAGAGCATAAGAATCGTGCATAGTAACTCCGTCAACATTCACTTCAGCCATCTCTCCGAATTTCATTTTCACAAAAAAGTTTGCTATATGAAGTACAAGGAATGCAAACACAAAAAGTCCAAGCCAAATCATATTTCTTGACACCCATTTACTACTTTCTTTCTGATTTACAAGTTTATACTTTACAGGTGTAGCTTTTCTGTTTTGAAGCTCAATAATAATTCCGTAAATAATATGAACAAGAAACCCAACTGCCAATATAGGTTGCATTATCTGTATCACAGGGTTCGTATCCATAAAATGTGTTGCAACATTATACGCATCATCACCGCCAAGCAAAAATAAATTTGCTACAAGGTGAACCAACAAAAACGTTATCAGGAATAAGCCCGATAAACTCATCAGAAGTTTCTTTCCGATTGAAGATTTTAAAAATACATTCATAAGATTTTTGTTTAAAAGATTATATTAATTTAATTTGCAAAAAATTTAATTCCCAAAAGTAAAATTTATTATTGAAAAAAAATATGTTAATAAACATATTTCTATTAATTTAAAATCATTCTAAATAATGAGGTATTCAAAAATTAATAATATTTTGTTTAAAAAAAACAGAATAAAGCTTGCAAAAAAGTTAGAAAAAAAATCTGTTGCGGTCATTAATTCAAATGACGAAATGCCAAAAAATGGAGACATAAAATTTAAGTTTTGTCAAAATTCAGATATTTTTTATCTTACTGGAATAGAACAGGAAAAGACGGTCTTACTTTTATATTATCATAATAAGAGTAAAAAATTCAAGGAAATTTTGTTTATTATAAAATCAAAAAAAGAGCTTGAAATTTGGGGCGGACATAAATTAACAGAAGATGAAGCAAGAGAAATTTCTGGAATAAAAGAAATTAGATTTCTTAATCAATTTGAAAGCATACTTAAAGAAACAGTTATATCAAACGAAAATATATATTTGAATAATAACGAGTTCTTTAAATTTTCAACTCCCGTTGCAAGTCGTGATATAAGATTTATCCAATATATGAAAAACCTGTTTCCGCTACATTGTTACAAACGTCTTGCTCCGTTGATGACAAAACTACGTCTGCAAAAAGAACCAGAAGAGATTGAATTGATAAAAAAATCATGCGAAATAACAATATCTGCATTTCACAGAGTACTGAAATTTGTTAAACCAGACATCAAAGAATACGAAGTAGAAGCCGAAATTACTCACGAATTTATAAGTAGCGGTGCAAATGGACATGCTTATGACCCGATTATAGGTAGCGGGAAGAATAACTGTATTTTGCATTATATTTCAAATGATAAAGAATGCAAAACAGGTGATTTGCTTCTCATGGATTTTGGAGCAGAATATGCTGGGTATGCAGCCGATGCGACAAGAACAATACCTGTAAATGGCAAATTTACTGACCGTCAAAAAGAAGTATATCAGTCTGTTCTTCGTGTTATGAAGAAAGCCATAAAAATGATTAAACCAGGAACAACTATTAATAAAATCAATAAGAAAGTTAATAAACTTATTGAAAAAGAGCTAATTACCATTGGACTAACAACATCTGAAGAAATAGAAAATCTTGGTTCGGAAGATGTTGTTATGAAATATTTTATGCACGGGACTTCACATTTTATTGGACTTAACGTTCATGATACAGGAACGAAAGATACAAAACTTAAACCGGGAATGGTACTGAGTTGTGAGCCGGGAATATACATAGAAGACGAGAATTTTGGCATAAGATTAGAGAACGATATCTTGGTTACAAAAAATGGACAAATAAACCTGTTAGATAAATTACCAATAGAAATAGAAGATATCGAAAAACTGATGTCAATGTAAAAATTGATTTATTTGAAACCTATTCAAAAAGTTAAGAATCTAATATACAACAAGACCTATAACTTAATTTATCCTATAGATCTTGTTTAGAATCAAACTTACAAGGAAAATATTTTTAGTTATAATCTACTGTATATTCTATTATTTCAAAATCAATATCAACAATTTCATCGTATTCTTCACCAGTTTCCATCATATCTTCGTCGTCATCTGGATAATACCATTTTACTGAGATATCATGTCCTTCGTTTGCCATGTCTTCTAATTTATATAGTATATCAAGAATCACCTTAGAAGAAGCTGTATTAAAGTAGTCCATCCTTAAAACAAACACTGTTTTTTCTAACGGTTCTAATGAATATTCATCAAGCCAATCGATGATTGGTTTATAAAATATTCCAACATCAGCTGGAAAAGATTTACCTGATATCTCAAATTTATTATTTTCTACATCCAAAATAATCTTTGGTGTGTCTTGTTTTCCTTCTAAATTAATAACATTCATTATTTAATATAATTATTCAGTCAAGTTTAATTCACAAATTTATTATTTTATTATTTAATCACAAATTTTATTACAAAAAATAATTAAAATACCTTAATATTTCTACTTTATAGAAATATTTTTTTCCTTTATTATCTTATTATTAGAATCTTGTAAAACAAATTCGAAAGAAATTTTTTTTATATTATCAATATTTTTTGGAACAATATAAAAATAGTTCACTGTCGCTTGTTTCGATTTTCCATTAAAAATATATTTAAGTTCAGAGTCTTCGTTCAAGCCGGGAATATCTGGCAAAATAGAAAAAGTTTGTAAATAATTTGAAGAACATAATTTAACAGAAAAAACAATAATATCACCAGAACGTTTATTCGTTTCAAACTTCTCATAAATGATTTTTACAGAAGGATTATTCATTTCAAAAGTATAGGAAATATTAAACGCAGATATTATTATTAGAAAAAATATTAATATTAACCAATTAAATTTCATATTTATACAAATTATGTTACCAAAATAAACGATTACAGTTATAAGAATAAATATAAATATCTAATAAACAAATACTTATAAATAAGATATTTTTCTTGTTATTATTTATAATAAAATTTACTTATTGTAAAGATTAAATAACATAAATTTTTATAACTATAAAATTATATCAATTATTGTACCAATTATTGAATTTATATGTTTATGATAATCATATATTTTTTACATGTTTGCAATAAAACATTGAATAATAATAAATATTATTGATTTTCAGTTTATTTTTTTATTTGAAATTCTACTCTTCTATTTTTTGCTCTTCCTTCTTCTGTTTCGTTTTCTGTGATTGGTTTTGCTGCTCCGAATCCTTTTGCTGTTATCATTTCTGGGTTACATCCAGCTTTTATTAAATATTCTTTTATTGAATTTGCTCTATTCTGCGACAATGTTTTGTTATATTTTTCTGAACCTTTATTATCTGTGTGTCCTGAAATTTGGACTTTTAGGTCTGGATTACTTTTTAGGAAACCAGCAAATCTGTCTAATTCTGGGAAAGATTCTGGTTTTAGTCCATATTTATTGAACTCAAAAAAAATATTACGAAGAGAAATTGATATTTCATTTTCAATAATATCTTTTATATTAGTCAGAATAATATCTTGTTTTAAATTTGCAGCTTCGTTAGATTGTGTTAAATCAATACTTCCAGAGAATGGATAAAAATTTTCTTTTTCAGAAAAGAAACCATAGTTTTTTCCATTTGGAAGTATAATTATATATTCTCCTGTTTCGGGGTTACTTTTTAGATTACCTATAAGTTCTCCTGTTTCGAGGTCTTCCCATTTTATTTCTGCAAAAATAATATTTTCATTATTATCAATAACTTTGCCGGATATTGTAGTTACATTTTCTGGTCTCATTTCTTTTGGAAGAGCGATTTTATAAATTTTCGATGAGCTATTTCTATCAGACGAAAAGTAAGCATAAGTTCCTTCTGTTGTTATTTTATAAAAATTTTCATCTCTTACAGTATTAATTTCTTTTCCGAGATTAATCGGCTCCGACCATTCTGTCCACGATGTATCGTTGAGTCTTGTTGTTTTGTAAACATCTAAACCACCTAATCCTCCGTGTCCAGAAGAGCTAAAATATAATGTTCTCATATCAGAATGCAAAAAAGGTCCACGCTCATCATAAAGCGTATTAATAGTACTGCCTATAGAAACAGGCATTGACCATTCGCCATATACATTTTTTTGAGAAACATAAATATCACTCTCACCATGATAGCTTGTTTTCCAAGGCTTTCGTTTGCTACTTTTAAATCTTTTTGATATAAAAATGATTGCATTCCCATCGGCTGTAAGACAGGCATCAGCCTCCCAATCACGAGTATTTATTTGTGGAAATTTCTGTTTAGTAGTCCAACCTTTTGCTGTTCTATCCGAAAAATAAATATCACCACTAATAAATAATAACAACCTATTACCATCAGCCAATACGGCAAGCGGAGCATCATTTGTTGTTGGAGTATTAAGTTCATCTATCGGTTCTGGTTTTTGCCATTCATTGTTTTCTTTTTTTGATAAAAAAATATTCTCATCGTCATAAACATTATTACAAATATACAATAATTTGCCATCTGCTGTCATCGCAGGAGCGATTTCCATACCCTCAATATCAAGATTTTTACCCATAAGTTCTGGATTTAAACCTTTGTCTTCTTGTTCTAATATTTTCAGAAGATTGATATATTTTTTATCATTTCTAAAAAAATCTTTATATTTAAGAACTGTCTTTATTCCAATCTTCCAGTTTTCATCTTTAATATTTTCTTTAATCAAAAATTGTAAAAGAACAAAAGCAGCATCGCGCGGTGCAAATTCTTTTATAAAATTTTCATATCTTTCAATATCACTTATATTAAAACCATTTATTAAATTTAAACTCATTATAGAATCATAATATTCATTTTTTCTTATGTTTAATAATTTTTGTGCCTGATTTGAGTTTGGATATTTATTAATAAAATCAAGATATGCGTTTTCTGTTCCAACTTTTTTTGTTGCTTTGTATTCAATTTTAATAATATCTTTTTTTGCATCTGCGGTATATCGCGAACTTGGATATTTATCAATAAACGATTTAAGAGCATCGACACTAGATTTATTCAAAGCCTTAAAATATTCCATATTAATAATATCATTTTCAGCTCTTTGTGTTAGAATCGAAGCTGGATATTTTTTTATAAAAGCTTTTAATTCGTTTACAGATTTTTTTTCTTTGGCTTGTCTATATGTTAATCTAATTATCTCTTCTTTTGCTTGTTTTGCTTGTGATGTATTAGGATATTTTTTTATGAAATTCTCAAGTGCGTAAATCGTTTTTTTGTTTTTTGATATTAAATACTCTATATTTATAATATCATTTTCCGCTTTTTTGGCAAAATAAGAGTTTGGATATTTTTTAACTATACTTTTTAGTTCTACAATTGATTTTCTACGTTTTGCATCTTCGTATATAATTTTAATAATTTCTGCTTCCGCTTTTTTGGCTTGTGTTGTTTCAGGATATTTTTCTATAATTTTTTTTAGTGCTTTATCTGGTTCTTTACTATTTTTTGCAATTAAATAATCTTTCTCTCGCCAAACTGTTTCTGCTTGTTTTGAATTAGGAAACAGATTTAGAAATTTTTCTAAGACTACAATACTACTACTTTCCATTGCATTTGAATATTCAATATCAATAATGATTTTCTCAGCTTGTTTGTTATATTCTGAGTCCTTATGAAATTTTATATATCTACGAAATTCTTTTGTTGTTCCTTTTTTTTGGGTTTCAAAAAAATCAATACTATCTATTTTTTTCTTAGCAAATACAGCAAATGATGTTTTTTTGAATCTAATAATAAATTTAGAAAATTCTTTTTTAGAACCGATTTTCACAGCATCATCATAAGCAGACTTGACAAGCATTTCTTTTAATCTTTGTATTTCATCAAGCGTAATATTATATTTATCTTTTAATAAATCTTTTTCATTAGATTTGATTATCTTTTTCTCGCAGTAAGATAAATATTTATATGCTCTGGAATAATTATGTTTCTTGTAAACAGTGTCTGCATAAACAAGAGCTAGACCATATTTTGCAGCAATAATATTTTTCTTTTTTTCAATGGATTTTTTTAAAATTTTAATTGCTTTTTCATGTTCCTTTTTTTTAGTATAATCATAAGCCTTATTAATATTTTGGCTCGACAGCGAACCTAAAATTAAAACAAAAGACAGAACGAGTAATATTATTTTTTTTTTCATTATTTAAGTTAAAAATTAATAAAAAACAGCCTCAAAATTAAAGAAAATAAGTAAAATAACAAAAATAAAGTGTAAAAATCATACAAATGCAAATTAACAATTAAAAATAAAATTATTGGTTTCAAATATTAATTGGCATAATAAATATTTGTATATAACGACAAAAGATTGTAATTTTGTATTTAAAAAATTAAAATATATGAAAAAAAAAGGATTATATCATCAGTAACAAATGACCTTGTTACTGATAAAAGAGTTAATAAAACAGCTAATTCGCTTATAAAATTTGGTTTTGATGTAATTGTTGTAGGACGAGAACTTAAAAATAGTTTACCTATAAATTTTCCTTACAAAACAAAACGTTTTAAACTTATATTCAACAAAAAAGCTCTATTTTATGCAGAATATAATTTCCGATTATTTTTTTATCTTATTTTTTCAAAAGCAGATATTTTTTTATCAAATGATTTGGATACTTTATTTGCCAACTTTATGGCTTCAAAAATAAAAAATAAAAAATTAGTTTATGACAGTCATGAATATTTTACAGAAGTTCCAGAACTTCAAAACAAAAATTTAATAAAAAAAATTTGGATAAATATTGAAAAGTTTATATTGCCAAAAATAAAATATTCATATACAGTATGCGATTCTATTGCAAGTATTTACAACAAAAAATATGGTGTCAAAATGCAAACTGTAAGAAATATTCCAGAACAAAATACAAATGAAAATATTTCTTCAAGAACAAAAAAAATTATTCATTCAGATAAAAAAATTATTATTTATCAGGGAGCATTAAACATTGGAAGAGGAATTGAGAATATGATTGAAGCAATGAAATATATTAAAAATGCTGTTTTTGTAATAATAGGAAGTGGTGATATTGAGAAGAAATTACAAGATAAAACAAAAAAATTGGGTTTAAATAAAAAAGTAATTTTTGTTGGACAAGTACCGTTCTCAGAGCTTCACGATTATACAGTGCAGGCCGATATAGGTATTTCAATCGAAAAAAATATAGGTCTAAATTATTACTATTCGTTACCAAATAAACTTTTTGATTATATAAATGCAAATATTCCAGTGTTGGTATCAGAGTTGCCAGAGACAAAAAAAATTGTAGAAAAATATCAAATCGGTGAACTTATTAATTCACATAATCCAAAACATATAGCAGAAAAAATCAATTCTATTTTAAATTCACCAGAAAAAATATATTTTTACAAAAAAAATCTAAAAAAAGCATCAAAAGAATTATGTTGGGAAAACGAAGAGAAAATTTTAGAACAACTGTTTTTATAATTTGCTAAAAAATCGGGAAAATTTATTAAATTTGCCCCGTATTAATTTTCTTTTATATTTGCAAAAACATAATTTTTTATAAATCTTCATGAAACTTTAAAATTTATAATTATGGACAATAATCATCATTTAATTAATTTAACTGGAAACAGCTTAACAATTGAAGATGTTATAAATGTTGCAGAAAATGGCTATAAAGTTAAAATAACTTTCGATAAAATAGAGAAAATAAAATCTGATAGAAAATTGTTGAACTATCAATTAGATAATTATCCAGAAATAAAAATCTATGGAACTAATAGACTGCACGGCGATTTGAAATATGTTGATATTAAGAAAGGAGACAAAATTTTTTATAAGGGAGAAGAAAGAGATTTGCTTGAAGCTTATCAGGAAAAATATATTGATGCTCATAACTGTGCAACAGGAGATAATTTGAAAGAATCGGAAGTGAGAGCGATAATGCTAATTCGATTAAATTCTTTCGTAAAAGGCTGTTCTATTATGCGTTGGGAAACAATTGAATTATTACTTGAATTACTAAACAAAGGTGTTACCCCAGTTGTTTTTGAAGAAGGTTCTGTCGGCGCAAGCGGAGACCTGATACCACTTGCGATGATAGCGGCGGTATTGATTGGGTTACCACAGGCAGAAGCATTTTATAAAAACGAAAGAATGACAGCTATAAAAGCTCTAAAAAAAGCTGGTTTGAAACCAACAGTATTAGAAGCAAAAGAAGCAATGGGATTAACAAATGGGTCAAATTTTATTGCAGCAATAGCTGTTTTTGCAATCAGAGACACAGAAAATTTGCTGACAAATGCAAATATCTCAGCTTCGCTTTCGCTGGAAGCAATACGCGGAGAAAAAGACGCTTTCTCAAAAATAATTAATGATATAAATAGAAAACATGTAGGACAAATTAAAATAGCAAAACAAATTAGAATGCTAATTAATAACTCTAAAAGAATGTCTATAGAAGCACAAACATCCCCTTTTACACGAAAAAAAAAATGGGACATAAGAGTGCAAGACAGATACAGTTTTAGAGCTGTACCACAAGTACACGGCGTAACTTACGAAGCATTACAAAAATTAAAAGAAACTATTACAATAGAAATAAACTCTGCAACAGATAATCCTTTATTTGAAAAAGTAAACATCGAAGAACTCAAAAATACAATTGATAAAGCAACATTCAAACGTTTATCAGAGGATAATAACAAAATATTATTAGACAAGAATACAAAAAAAATAATGAAAGCATACAGCGGAGCAAATTTTCATGCTCAAGCACTTGCAACAGTAATCGATTATCTGAAAATAGCAATAACAAGTTTGGCGCTAATAACAGACAAAAGAACTTTTTCGTTGCTTGATGAAAATCTAAGTTATGGTTTGCCAGCAGATTTAGCTGTGGACACATCAAAAGCAAATGGAGGACTTATGATTACACAGTATGCTGGCGCAGCAAGAGTTGCTGAATGTAGAGTTCTATCGGCACCAGCTTCGGTTACATCTGTTGTGACTTCTGCAAATCAGGAAGATTTTGTCTCTATGGGAAGTATAGGTGTTTTGCATCTAAAAAAAATAATCTATAATACACAGCTTGTCGTAGCTATTGAAATGTTATGTGCAATGAGAGCAATACAAATAACACAAAATAAATTGCCAGAAGATTTGCAAAAACTCGGAGACGAAACAGAAAAAGTTTACGAATATTTAATTGAAAAATTTGGTGATTATACAGGCGATGTTTACATGAGAACGGAGATGGAAAAAATGTTTGAAATAGTGAAAAATAATAAAATATCAAATATTATTAATTGAAAAATGAGAATAATATAATAGATTTTCAATATCATAAGAACAGTTTTTATTATCAATAAATTTTGTTCTATTATAAAAATATTTAACAAATTATAAATCATAAATTTATGTCAATTTTAAAACCTTTCAAAGGAATTAGACCAAAACCAGAGCATGCAATAAAAGTAGCATCTCGTCCGTATGATGTTTTGAACTCTGCTGAGGCAAAAAAAGAATCAGAAGGAAATCCTTATTCTTTTTATCATGTTATAAAACCAGAAATCGATTTGCCAGAAGATATTGATATTCATTCAGAAGAAGTTTACAAAAAAGCAAAAGAGAATTTTGAAAAACTGTTTAATGAAGGAATATTATTTCAGGATAATGAGGATTCTTTTTATATTTATGCACAAACAATGTTCGGCAAAACACAATACGGACTTGTTGGTTGTGCAGGTGTAGAAGACTATCTTAATGGAATAATAAAAAAGCACGAGCTGACACGTCCTGATAAAGAAAAAGACAGAATGAACCATGTAAGAAATACAAATATCAATGCAGGACCAGTATTCTTTGCATACAAAGATAATAAAAAAATTGATGAAATTGTAGCTCAAACAATCAAGACTGATGCTGAATACGATTTTACTTCTGATGATGATGTACGTCATAAACTGTGGAAAATAAGCGACAAGAATATTGTTGATGAAATTGAAAATATTTTTGATAAAGAGGTCTCTTATATCTATGTAGCCGATGGTCATCATCGTACAGCTGCGGCTGCGCTTGTTGGTGAAGAACGAAAAAATAACAACGAAAAACACACAGGCACAGAACGTTATAATTTTTTTCTTTCTGTAAATTTCCCTGCAAGTCAGCTTACTATTATTGATTATAATCGTGTTGTAAAAGATTTAAATGGAAATACTGAACAGGAATTTATCAAAAAAATCTCCGATAGTTTTTATGTTGAATCAAAAGGCAAAGTAGAATATAAACCAAATAAGCTTCATACGTTCTCTATGTATATTGGCGGAAATTGGTATAAACTAAGCGCAAAGTCTGGAACATACAAACAAAATGATCCTGTTGATGTTCTTGATGTTACAATCTTAACAAAACATGTGCTTTCTCCTCATCTTAATATCAAAGATTTGAGGCGTTCAGAGAGGATTGAATTTATTGGTGGCATCAGAGGACTCGGAGAACTAAAAAAACGTGTGGACAACGGAGAAATGAAAGTCGCTTTTGCATTATTTCCTGTCTCGATGGAACAACTGATGAATATAGCCGATAATAATATGATAATGCCACCAAAAGTAACATGGTTCGAACCAAAACTCAGAAGCGGAATGATAATTCATAGCATCAAATAAATTGAATAATGAAACAAAATTTTATTTCAATATTCATAAAATTAAATCTTAAATCTGCGCCTGTGCGGTGTTTTCACCGTAACTTTATTCATAAAAAAACAGTAGTAAAAATTCCGACCAAGTGAAAGATTATTTGGCAAATAAAGCATCTGATGAAATGGATAATCTTTGGGACGAAAATTTGTGGACAAATGAAACTATGAATAAATGGTCTAATGAACATTTACGAACACATTATATAAAATAATAATGAAAATTGTATTAGATACCAATACATTAATTGTTTCAATTCCAAGAAAATCAAAATTTCGTTTAATTTTTGACAAGTTTTTAGCAAAAAATTATGATTTGATAATAAATAATGAAATTATTTCGCAAAAAACAAATTCAATTGTAGCAAATATACTGAAGTGAAATTGGTCTTAGGTTTTTCTATTATGGCAAACATATCAAAAATAAATAATACTTGATTTTCAGTACTTAAATATTTTGGTATTCCTATTACTCCGATAAATAGGAACGCTGAAGAACGCGGATTATACGGATATTTCACGGATTTTGTTGCAAAGATATAAATATTGTTTTTTTTATAAAATTTTATATTTTTGAAAAAGTTATATTTAAATCCGAAGACCTAATTCACTTTAGTATAATATAACCAAATTAATTTTATCGTCTAAAAATATTTATAAACAAGAGATATATTTTCAATGGGATATAATTGTAAATGAAAGAGATGATAATAAATTTGTTGATTGTGCAGTCGCAAGGAAATGCTGATTATATAGTTACAAATGACAAACATTTTAACATTATAAAACAAATATATTTTCCACCTCTGCAAATTTTGAATATTGATGAATTTATGAAAATATATAAAAATATAATTGTTTTTATTATTAATAATATTGTTTTTTTCTTTTTCTTTGCAAAAAATTATTAATTATAAAATAATATTATGAAAAGATTTTTAACATTTAGTCTAATATTTCTTATTCTTACTATATCAGTAAAATCAGAAATAATTAATGTTCCGGGAGATTATGCTACAATACAAGCAGGTATTAATGCAGCGAATGCGGGTGATACAGTTTTAGTTCAAAACGGAACTTATAATGAGAATATTAATTTCAACGGAAAAAGCATAACGCTTGCCTCTTTGTATATTAATAATGAAGATGAAACAGATATTTTAAATACTATAATTGATGGTGGCGGAAACAGTAATTGTGTAAGATTTGCGACAGGCGAAACAGCAACTTCCGTTATTATTGGTTTTACTGTACAGAACGGATATACAGACTATTACGGCGGAGGAATATATTGTTACGGAGCAAGTCCTACAATTAAAAATATGATTGTTAGCGATTGCACGGGGCAGTACGGCGGCGGAATTGGTTGTGTAGATAATGCTTCGCCTATATGTACGGATATTGTTGTTGACGGAAATACAGGATTAGAATCTGGTGGCGGAATATATTGTCATCAGAACTCACATGCAGAATTTACAAATCTTATTGTAAAAAATAATATTGGAAAACACGGATGTGGTGTTTTTACTTCATATTGTGTTCCGAAATTCGTAAATGCACTGTTTTACTCAAACAGCACAAATTACGATTCTGGAACAGGAGGAGCTGTCAGAGTTTTTAATTATTCACAGCCTAAATTTTATAATTGTACGTTTGCAAATAACTCTGCTGTTTACGGAGCGGCATTTTATTGTGATGATTTTCAATGTATGCCAGAATTGGTAAATTGTATTTTATGGGGAAATATAGCAGAGCAATACGATACAGAGATATGGGCTTTATCTGATATATATCCTCCTTCTGTTTCATATTGTAATATTGATGAAGGTACTGGCGAAACATGGTTTGATGATAATACATGTATTGATACAAACCCTTTATTTATTAATTCAGGAATCGGAGACTATTCTATTCCATTAAGTTCACCTTGTGTTGATGTAGGAATTCCAGATGTGTCGGCGCTTGAATTGCCTGATTATGATTTATCAGGAAATTTAAGAATTTTTAATAATATAATTGATTTGGGTGCTTATGAATGCCAAACAGAAGGAGCAAACAATTCTCCTACTGATATTATTTTATCCGAAGATAGTATTAACGAAGGCTTGGAAGAAGGAACTATTGTAGGCGAGTTTTCTACGATAGATATTGATGAAGACGACTCGTTTACATATTCTCTAATAGAAGGCAATGGTTCAAATGATGCAGATAATGACAATTTTTATATAGATGATAATAAATTGCGTACTAATATTGTTCTAAATTTTGATGTTCAGGATACACACAATATTTATATACAAACGAATGACAACAATGGTGGAACTTTTGAGAAAGCATTCATAATAAATGTCAATGATGTGACTGCAATTAAAAATGATATACAGTCAGGATTTTCAATATATCCGAACCCAACAAAAGGCTTTTTTAACTTAGATGCTTCGGCAATTATATTGAATGTAACTTTAACTGATGTAACAGGACGATTAATTTATTCTTTTGATTTTTCTGATTTACAATATAAAAACAAAATAGATATATCAAATCAACCAAAAGGAATTTATTTCTTTATTGTAGAAACAAAAAATCAAATTCATATTGAAAAATTAATTAAAAATTAAAAAACAATATTTATATCTTTGCAACAAAATCCGTGAAATATCAGTATAATCAGCGTTCTTCCGTGTTCCTATTTATCGCAGTAAATGAACACAGATAAACACTGATTATACAGATTATACAGATTAAACACTGATTTTTTATGGCAAACTCATCAAAATATTTAAATGTTGAAAATCAAGTAATTACTATTTTTACTCTTCCTGTTTTATATTCGGCAACTGAAGTCCATATCCTTTAATCTTATCTTCTCGTTTTAATATTAATGCAATAAAAAGTGCAAAAAATGTAAGAACCACAAAAATTGACCATGTCTTTGTATAATCATAATTCAATTTAATCTTTTTACTACTCACAATTTCAGCTATTTGATTAATTGCACTTTCGTTTAATTTCTTAAATGCAATATTCTCTTTATCTTTAATTTCATTAATTGTTGCAACATTAAGACTATCACTTATATAAGCCGCGATAAGCTCTTTACTTTTCGTATAAATTTCATTTCTTAATTCTGCTGTATCTATCTTATTTACTTCTTTTTGCGGAGCTATACTAACAACTTTTGAGATTAAATCGCCAGCTGTTGACCTTGAATAAACAGTTATATTGTTTGCGGTCATATTTTTTCCGTTTATATTTTTTGCATCTTTTAATGGACTTTCAATAACAACTTCATAATATGCTTTTGAGAAGCTCTCTTGAATAATATTTTTTTCTGGTGAAATTGTTGGGTTTGTAGAATTTAAAACAATTCCAATAAGCAATGGAACACCCCACAAACCAAAATTTTGTATCCAAAAGATAGCGGCATAAGCACTTCCCAATTGTTTTTCTGGAATAATTTTTGGGACGGAAGGCCACATTGCAGACGGCACTAATGAAAATGCAACACCAAGTATTAAAACATTAAAAAATGCAAATACAACATTTGTTACAAACGGCAGGTAAAAAATTATATGAACAATAATCAATAAAACTGCTCCGACAATCATAATTGATGCTCCTTTTCCTTTTTTATCGTAAAACCCACCAAAGAAAGGAGTTAAAAGCATTGTTCCAAAAGGTACTAAACCGGGTAAAAAACCAGCCCAATCTTCTGATACTCCAAATTTATTTACCATAAGGTCTGGACCATATTTATAGAACGGGAATACTGCTGAATAAAACAAAACACAAAGTAAAGCGATGAGCCAGAACCCTTTGTTTCCAAAAATAACTTTTAAATCTCTTACCTGGAATTTGTCTTCTTCATCATCGTTTTTTTGTTCGCCTAACTGTGCGTCTAATTTTTTATCAATTGTATTATAATACAAAAAACCAAACAAACCAGCAATCAAAAGTATTACAGCAATAAGTATAACAGTCTGTACATCAAATATGCCAGCTATTTTTGCACCGAAAATCAGCGGAATTGCAGAACCCATACGTGCTATTGCAACCTGCATACCCATAGCAAGTCCCATTTCTTTTCCTTTAAACCATTTTGCTATTGATTTAGAAACAGTAATTCCAGCATATTCAACACCTACTCCGAACAAAGCATAACCCATTGAAGCCATGAATACTTGTGTTTTCATTTCAAAAAACAATAAATTTACTGTCGAGCCAGATTCAAAATCAAGTTTAAAAGCAAAATATTTTATTGTCCCTCCTATAATCATGATAGTAACCGAACCAAGAGTACTAAATCTTATACCAAATTTATCCAACAAAACTCCTACTATAATCAACATAAAAAACCATACATTGAAAAAACCGTAAAAGCTCGTTACTGTTCCATAATCTGCACTGTCCCAGCCATATGCCTTCTCTAAAATAGGTTTTAGAGGCGAAATTATCTCTGTAAATAAATATCCAGCAAACATTGTGAAGGATAAAATTACAAGGACAATCCATCTTGCACGCGCTGAATCTCTCATCGTTTGTCGTATTGTTGTCATATTTTAAATTTTTATTAATTAATATTAAAAAAAACGTAACTACACAGTGTATAAAATATTTAAGTAAATACCAAATTTATTATATCTTGTGTAGTTACTATTTTTTTTTGAATTTTATCAAAGTTGAATAACTATAAACCGAGTATGTTTTTTATGTAATTTTTGGTTTTACCAGTGATTTTTACAATTGTATCAACTGTCTTTTTATCTGTAAAATAATATTTGAAAACAGAGAACTGTAATTCAGCTTTTTCACGTTTTCTCTTTTCTTTTTTTCGTTCTTCTTCAGCTTTTTTTCGTTCCTCCTCTGCTTTTTTAATTATTTTTTCGCTTCGTTTTTTTTCTTCTTCTATTCCTTTTTCTATTCCTTTTTTTTCGCCATCGATAAAACCGTATTTGTAAAAACCATCTTCATAACGTTTAATTTCTTCCAAAGTCT
>JAOZMB010000196.1 GCA_029934515.1 Bacteroidales bacterium | reverse complement strand
CTGTTGCCAGAATAACAGGTGTATTGGGATATTTTTTCTTTAATTTATATGAAAAAATAAAACCACTATCATCTTTTTCCATCATTAAATCAAAAATAGCCAAATCTGGTTTTTTATTTTCAATAATTTCTTCGCATTCTTTCTGGCTGTTGGCTGTTATTGTTTCAAAACCAAATTGTTCTACATAAAATTTTATTAAATTCATGCAATCTTGGTCATCATCTGCGATTAATATAAGTTTTTTTTTGGTATTCATTTTATTTAATTATTTATTTTTATAAAAAATTAATTTAAATTTCGTGGTATTGATATTGTAAAAGTTGTACCTGTTTTTTTGTTTTCTTTTTTGTTATTTGATTTTACATTTATTTTTCCTTTGTGCATTTTTACAATTCCATAAACAAGCGGTAATCCAAGTCCTGTACCTTTTGTTGCACCTTTTGTTGTGAAAAATGGAGTAAATATTTTTTCTATATTTTCTTCTGCTATTCCCGTTCCGGTATCTGCAATTTCTATAATAAAATTATCTTTTTTGTCTAAAATTTTAACATTAATAATACCTCCATTTGGCATTGCTTCTACTGCATTTTTTTCAATATTTGTTATAGCTTGCATCATTTGCTCGTTGTCGATTTTAACTTTTGGATTTTTTATTTGAACATCTAATTTTATTTCAATATTATCTGGTTTAACAAATGATTTAAAAGTATTTTTTATAAACTGAATAATATTTATTTCTTTCAAATTCACCTTATTTTTTCGAGCAAAGTTTAATAATCCTCCTACAATTTTTTTACATCTTTGTGCTTGTTGGTCGATTATTTTTATATCTTCATAAATATCATTTTTTTTATCCAACTCGTCTTTTAAGATACTGCTATACAATGTAATAATACCTAATGGATTATTTAATTCGTGAGCAATTCCAGCTGATAGTTGTCCCATACTTGCGAGTTTTTCAGATTGTTTAAGAGCTTGTTTTGTGTCCGATAATTTCAGATTAGATTTATTTAGTTCTTCTACCAATTTATGCAATTTTTCAATTGTATATGGCAAACACATTTCTATTTCAGCTAAACCCTCGCAGACAGCAATTGCATGTTCTTCGCAATTAATATATCCACATGCTCCGCAATTAAGCATATCTTTTTCTTGTTTTTTATCCATTAAAATAAGAATTTTTTTTATCTCATTTTTTTCTGGTTTTTGCAAACGTCTATCTTTTTTCTCAAAAGTTCTTGATAAATCGATATTTGAAAATTCTGCTTTTTCTTTGTTCCACTTATCAAGAGACAAATTTTTCATTTTATTATTTACATAATTATTTATATTCATTCTCTTCACCAATTTTGGAGCTCCTTTTGACATTCCTGGTCCTTCGATACATCCATCACAACATAATAATTCTAAGTTATGGTTTTTTAACAATCCTTTCTCAAATTCATTAATTGCTTCTTTAAATTTAATTTTTCCTTCTGCTGTAATAACTTCACCTTCCCCAAATCCTTCTGTTTTATTTATACTTTTTAGCAAACCATGATTAACAGGAAAGAAAGCTCCTTTTCCTGAGATAGGATTATCAAATATAGAATTTTTTATATTTTCTTGCGAAATATTTTTGTTCTCTAACATTTTTCTAATTTCAGTAAAAGTAAGATTTTCGTCAAAACTGTTAGATTCTGCTTTTTTTGCAATGCAAGGTCCAGCAAAAATAATTCTAATATCGTCTCCATATTTCTGTTTTACAATTTTAGCCATAGCCATTGCTGGCGAAATAATTGGAGCTAAAAAATCTACTAAATTTGGATGATAATGTGATATATAATTTACTATTGCTGGACAATCAGATGTAATTATTGATTTTTTATTTTTATTTTCAAAAATATTTTTATATTTTTCTGCAACAAGGTCAGCCCCAAAAGATACTTCTGTAACGTAATCAAATCCAATTGATTTTAGCATTCCAACAAAAACTTTATAATCTTTAATTTCTGCAAATTCAGCTACAAAACTTGGAGCTATACAAAGCATTGTTTTATTTTTAGACCTAATAAAATTCTCGGTTCTATTTATAGAAGAATAATAAGTTTTTGCCCCTTGACTACACACTATTACACAATTTCCACAAGCTATACATCTTTCCGTTATAATATCAGCCTGTCCATCAATAATCTTTATTGCTTTTACTGGACATTCTCTTACGCATGTATAACATACTCTACATAAACCTTTTATTGTAAAAACAAGCGGATTTTTATTTGAGAAGTTGTGCATATTTTTGAAGTAGATAAATTTATAAAATAAAATAATTATAAACCGAGTATGTTTTTTATGTAATCTTTGGTCTTACTGGTGATATCAGTAATCTCATCAATTGTCTTTTTATCAGTAAAATAATATTTGAAAATAGAGAACTGTAATTCAGCTTTTTCACGTTTTCCCTTTTCTTTTTTCCGTTCAATCTCAGCTTTTTCACGTTTTTCCTTTTCTTTTTTCCGTTCAATCTCTGCTTTGTTAATTATTCTTTCGCTTCGTTTCTTCTCTTCTTCTCTTCCTCTTTCTATTCCTTCTTCCATTCCTTTTTTTTCGCCATCTATAAAACCGTATTTGTAAAAACCATCTTCATAACGCTTAATACTTTCCAAAGTTTCTTTTGTACTTTTTATATATTGCAAATCTTTATTATCCATTGAAACAGTTGCCAATCTTTTTATCATTTCTGAAA
>JAOZMB010000195.1 GCA_029934515.1 Bacteroidales bacterium | reverse complement strand
GTAATATTACAAAAAAAAAACTTTTTTAACTTTTGTAAAATTGTCATGTACTAAGGTATTATTTATATTTTCATACCCATAACCAAAATATCATCAACTTGTTCTAAATCTTTTTTCCATTCAATTAATGTTTTATCAATTATATTATTTTGGACACTCATTTTTTTATTTTTTATTTAAATATTTATCTTCTTTTTTTTACAAAATAATAAATTTAATTTATATTTGTCAAATATTTAGATATTTACATTGTTATTAACATAAAAATACTACTTAGTAATAATTAAAAAAATAACTTCTGATTTGTTTTTTGTAAAATACTTATTACTATGTGTAAACAAATTCGTAATTTACTTATTTATTTATAATAATATGTTTTTATTTTTTTCGTTTTTAATAATGTAAATTTGGGAATTTTGATTACAATATAAATATTTTATTTATTATTATAAAGGAACATACAAATTATGGCATCATTTCAAATAGAAGGTGGAAGAGTTTTGAACGGCGAACTAACTCCTCAAGGAGCTAAAAATGAAGCATTGCAAGTTATCTGTGCTACACTTCTTACATCAGAAGAAATTAGAATATATAATGTTCCTGATATTAGTGATATTAAAGTTTTGATAGATATTATATCAAGACTTGGCGTTACTGTAAGAAGGATCTCGAAGGCATCATATACTTTTCAGGCAAAAAATATTGAACCAAATTATTTACTTAGTGATGAATTTAAAGAAAAAGGAACTAAATTAAGAGGTTCTGTAATGTTACTTGGACCTTTGTTGGCTCGTTTCGGAGAGGCTTATATTCCTTCACCAGGAGGCGATAAGATAGGTCGCCGCCGTCTTGACACACATTTTAACGGCTTTAAAAAACTCGGTGCTGAATTCGAATATAATGAAAAAGAAGAGTTCTATATGGTAAAAGGAAATAATTTGAATGGTACATATATACTTTTGGAAGAAGCATCAGTAACTGGAACAGCTAATATTCTTATGGCTTCTATAACTGCAAAAGTAAAAAAAATATTATACAATGCAGCCTGCGAACGTTATGTTCAACAATTGTGTAAAATGCTTAATAAAATGGGTGCAAAAATATCTGGAATAGCTTCTAATATGCTTATAATAAATGGAGTAAAATATCTTAACGGTTGTGAACATAGATTATTGCCTGATATGATTGAAGTTGGTAGTTTTATAGGACTTGCAGCTATGACAAAATCTGAAATAACTATTAAGAACGTAAAATATGAACAACTCGGAGTTATTCCAGATGCATTTAAACGTCTCGGCATAAAACTCAGAAGAGTCAAAGATGATATTCTTGTTATGCAACAGGATAATTATACAATTGAGACTTTTATGGATGGTTCTATAATGACAATTGCCGATGCTCCTTGGCCAGGTTTGACTCCCGATTTATTAAGTGTTTTGCTTGTTGCCGCGACACAGGCAAAAGGCAGTGTTCTGATTCATCAAAAAATGTTTGAAAGTCGTCTGTTCTTTGTAGATAGACTTATTTATATGGGAGCTCAAATAATATTATGCGACCCGCACCGTGCTACAGTCATTGGCTTAAATCATGAAATAAAACTGCGCGCTTCAATAATGATATCACCAGACATCAGAGCAGGAATAGCACTTCTTATAGCTGCTATGTCAGCAAATGGAACAAGCATAATACACAACATAAACCAAATTGACAGAGGTTACCAAAATATTGACAAACGCCTAAATAAAATAGGTGCTAAAATCTTGCGAATTTAATTTTTATAAACCTTAAAATAAAGTAACTATGGAAAATAACAAAAATAATCTAAGTATTATTTCTTATTTATTGTTTGTGGGATGGATAATAGCTTTTGCGATGTATGCAAACAAAAGTAATAAGACTGAATTTAATAAATTTCATGTTCGACAGTCTCTCGGAATACATATTATAAGTATAGCTGTTTGGATTGTTTGTGCTGTAATCGGTTATATACCTTTACTGGGCGGTATGGTATGCAATATTCTTTGGATCGCTGTATGTGCAATGTTAATATGGGGAATAATAGGTGCCGTGAACAGCAAGAAAAATAAAATACCTTTCTTAGGAGACATGTTTCAAGAATATCTAAAAAATATTATAAATTAAATATCTTATATAACTTGAAAATATTTGTTTAATAATTGTTTGAAATGTTCGTTCTTATTGTTATTACAACTACTTAGTTCTATGTAACTTTTGTTTGCCTCTGGAAAAGTATGCAAAGCAAGATGACTTTCAGAAATTAGCCATAGACATGTATAACCTTGATTTTCAAAGAAATGTTCTATAAAATTAATTATTTTAAAGTTTGCGTTCTCTAAGCTTTTATTAAGATTTTTGAACAGTTTTTTTTTGTCGCTTGTGTTTACCCAATATTTAGTGCTATAAATTTCTGCTTTCATTTTTATAAATTATTATATTTAACGGAAACTGCTTTGAAGGAGTAATTTGTTGTCTTGTCTTTTTTATTTTTCACAGTAATTCTCACTTTAAACTTCCAAATTTATTTTATATTATTTTTTTTTGTCGCTTGTGTTTACCCAATATTTAGTGCTATAAATTTCTGCTTTCATTTTTATAAATTATTATATTTAACGGAAACTGCTTTGAAGGAGTAATTTGTTGTCTTGTCTTTTTTATTTTTCACAGTAATTCTCACTTTAAACTTCCAAATTTATTTTATATTATTTTTTTTTGTTC
>JAOZMB010000116.1 GCA_029934515.1 Bacteroidales bacterium | reverse complement strand
TTCCAGAAAATTGATATTGCAAAGTATCGCAAATTTTATCATTCTCTCCAGCCTCCGCAAAGACTGTTTCATAACGTGTTAAAATTATTGAATCGGAACTGTAACAATTGTTTTCTACAACCGTCCATGTAAATACTAATTCTCCGTAAGGTAAATTTGAAACCGTTGCATCTGGGAAATGAATATTATCAAAAGTTACCTGATTATTCGAACAAATCCAAGTTCCTATTCCCAATTGTGGAGTTACTGCATTGAGTTGATATTGAGTATATTCACAAAAAATATCATCGCCTCCTGCCTCAGCAATTACTTCTGGTTGATTTTCAATAATTATATCTTCACTTGTAACAATACAATCATAATCATCTTTTGCAATTATTGTGTATATTCCCGCATACAAATTTGTAAAAATACCATTATCAAGCCAAGTCGTCCCACCGTCTATTGAATAATATACAGTTCCAATATTATTTACAGCATTTGCAGTGATTGTGCCATCGTTTGGATTTTGACATGTGCAGTCTGTATGTGTAATATTCAGAGATAAACCTCCTTCTGTTGTGAAATTAAAATCTTCAGCAAGAGCTTGGTTATTACAGTTATCAATTACCGATGATGAAGTATGAGGAGTCAACGATAAAGTATAAACACCAGAACCTAAGTTTGGTGTTACATGCAACAAAAAATCATTTCCATATTCAGCTCCGATATCACATGTCGTTGAAGTAATTTCATTTATCACAAACGGTCCACCTGGTCCTGTTATTTCAAAATCAAGTGTGCTGACCGATGAGCAAATAATATTTTCTGTAAACTGACATGTAATAATAGATGCTCCACAATGTCCTGATGTTGTTACATTATTTATTTCTGGAATATTGTTGTCGTAAATATTAGTAGTCGATTGACTAAAATCTATGTCGTAACCTAATGTCGAACCCGACCAATTTGATATATATAAAACATAAGTATTGCCCTGATAAACAGGAATATCGTCGTTCCACGCTGGTCCACTAAATGACCCTGGTCCATTACAATTTCCTGCATTTCCTCCTGAAAAATTTGAGTTTGCGCCTGTTGGTCCGTTGTTTCCATATAAACCATAAGTGTTTGAACTAATAACAAGACCACCAGTATTGTCGTAAATTTGTTCGCAACTTGAATTTGTTATATCAAACATACTCCAATCATAGTCGGTGCCAATTTCGTGTGCCGTCAGTGAAAAACGAAAAAAACCGTCTGAATTAGCATTAAAAATATACCACATTCCATTATTTTCATCAGCAATACAAGACTGTACCTGATTAATTTCGTTTAAATAATTTCCCTGTCCAGAATATTGGTAAGGTGAAGGTTCTGTATATGTATCATTGCATATCGGCACAGCACCAAGACAATCGCCAACAGTAGGTACCTGAGCAAATAGTGAACTTTTAAATAATATTAATGATAATAAAAAAATAAAACATGTAATACTACATGTTCCTTTGAATATAAAATTGACAAGTTTTTTCATTAAACATAAATATTAAAAGTTAATTTTTTATTTTCTTAGTAATCATTAAATAATAAATTAGTATTTTGTATAAATTAGTTTTTGCTTCTTACAGTTTTACAAAAGTTACTAATAATATAGCACGCATCAAAATATTTAAGTGCTGAAAATCAAGGAATTACTATTTTGAAAAATAGATAACAACAAATAGCCACTAACCACTATATAAGAATCGTAAATTAATTTTTTATTTTCTTACTTATTATTTACTTCCTGCAACAACTGTAAGCATAGTATCTTCGTTTAAATATTTTTCGGCTGTTTCTCTTATTTCTTCTGGTGTTATTTTTTTAACTGTATCAAAAAACTTATAGAAATAATCATATTTTAGATTAAAAACAAGCAATGATTTAAGAGCATTTGACAAAGCAAAAGCACCATCAAAATTTCGTTCCAAATTTCCAGTTAAATAGTTTTTAACATGCAATAGTTCTGTATCATTAATAAGTTCTGTTCTTAAAATTTTTATTTCTTTACGAACCTCTTTTATTGCTTTTTTATAGACATCTTTTCCTGTTTCAGTTGCTATGATAAAATAACCAGATTTTAAAAAAGAAACAGTCGATGAATATATGCCGTAAGTGTAACCTTTGTCTTCTCTAATATTTGACATCAATCGCGAACCAAAATAACCTCCAAGAATTACATTTGTAATATTTAATTTTATGAAATCAGGGTGTAGTTTATTAAAAATTCTTTTGCCAATTCTTATTGAGGTTTGTAATGCACCACGTTTTTCAACAAAAAAAGTATCATTTACTTGCTCGTCAAAATAACCAAAATTATTACTGTCAATTTTTGGAGAAGTTACAAATTTACTTCCAAAATATTTTTGCAGTAATTCCAAATTTATTAATCTATTTTTGCCTGATAATATAATTTTCATATTATTGAAAGTATAATTTTTCTTATGGAATTTCCTTAAAATATCGGGTGTAAGTTCTTTGAAATTTTCTTCTTTAATAATATTTCCGTATGGATTATTTTCACCAAAAATTTTTTGTATATATTTTTCACTTGCAAGCGTTTCTGTTTTTTGTCTTTCTATCATAAAATGTTGAAACTCATGTTTTATTATTGTATTAAATTCTTTTATCGGAAAGATAGGACTCCTTATTATTTGACTTAATACTTTTAATGTTTGTTCGAAATATTTATTTAAAGTATAAAGCGTCAGCGAAGCCGTATGTTTTCCTGATTTTAGATTTAGATATGCTCCATAGTAATCAATTTCGCGAGCTATCTGAACAGAAGTTAATTCCTTTGTTCCCTCATCTATCATCGAATTTGTAATCTCTGCGGTGAGAGGATTTTTATGATTTACTGAACCTACTGGAAAAATAAAATCAACTTTAACAAGTTCCTGCTCGCCTGCATTTATTACATAAACAGGTACACCGTTTGACAAATTATTTTTTTCTGGTTCTATTATATTTATACTTTTTGCAGTCTGTATTTCTGGTTGTATTTTTCTGTTAAGCATAAGATTTTATGATATGTATAAATTAATATATTTATTTTTTTGAATTATTAAAGGAGTCATTTTTCTTTGTAATTGCTTTAACCAAATTTGTAAAAACCAAATTCATTGGTGTTCTTATATAATGTTTTCTTCCGTATTCAACAAATTTTCCGTTCATATAATCAATTTCAGTTTTTCTTTTGTTCATTAAATCAACAGCCAGAGAAGGGAAATGGTCTCCTGTTTTTTTCAAATATCTTAGGCAAAGTTTCACAAAATTTGGTTCAAAATTTATTTCTTCTGCCCTTGCCACCTCCACTGCTTCGATGATAATTTGTTCTGCGATTTCAATAGTATCCGTGTCTGTCATTGCCTCTTTCATTGTAAGACGTGAAATAGCACACAAAGGACTCAAAGCTGCATTTAAAATTGTTTTGTACCAAGATTCTTCGCTAATTTTGAACGAATCAACACACTGGGTACGCAACCCCTGTGATGTTAAAATATCTGATATTAATTTTGGCATCTCCTCTTCTGTATCATCTATCGAAGCTACATAATTTGGCGGATTAAAAAAAGTTACATTTACAACATTCGGAGCATTAAGATTACCAGCAAAATTTATAACCATTCTCAATATTTTTGAATCTTGAAAAAGACTTGTATATTTTACTTTAATATCTATTCCGTTCTGTGCGCACAATACTATCAAATCTTTATTCGCTTTTTCTATTTGTTCTAAAATAGTATCTACATGATATGCTTTTACAGCACTTACCAAAAGGTCTATATCTTGTCTAAGTAACTCGCTTACAGAAGTATAAACATATTTAAAATATACTGATTTTTCGATTTTACCAACAAGTTCAATTCCTTCTTCTCTTATCAGGTTCATCTTTTTTTTGTTAATATCACAAACAAAAACTTTGCATCCCGCTTTTTCCAAATGTACAGCAATTGTTTGTCCGATAGGCCCCATACCGATAATTCCTACTTTTAAATTCTTTGCATCCATATAAATAATATATAATTTATGATTTGTGATTTGTACTTAAATTAGATTTAAAATTTAATTTTTAAATTCCATCTAATATATTGTCAATTGTTCCAATAGTGTTTCTATTTTAATTGTTGTTTGTTCTTCCGAAAAGAAACGCAAATCGCATAAATCTCCTTCTATTATCAGAGTTTCAACACCTGTATCTTTTTTCAATCTACCTGGCATTCCAAAACTTGCGTTTGAATTGTTAAAACATGTTTTTGCATCATGAAAAATTACTCCTCCTATTTTGTATTCTTTTACAAGTTTTTTCATTATTTCGAGTTTTGCCTTTTCGCTTCTATTGATAAAGATACTTGTATATGCCAATGCTGATGATTCAAAAGGATTTTTTTTGTCAAAATCATCAAAAACCCAACTGTTGCAATAAGTAGAAGCTACGACAGCCGAATTGTTTTGAATAAACAAATCAGACATATATCTAAGTCGTCCCCATATAGGCATTCCTTCCCAATATATTCTTGAACTTTCTTTTTCCAAAAAACCTTTTCTTGCTGTAACATAATCGCTTAATTCTGCAAATAATGTTTTGTAATAAGTTTTGGCAATATCAGTTCCTCGCAACACAACGATTGGTCCCATGTGAATTGTTGCATCAAAAAAACTAAAAGGTGATGGCGTATTTTTTGATGTTTCTAATGATTTTTTCCACAACTCAACAGCATCTTTGCTCATTCCAAGTGTCTCTCTGAATCTATCAATATCAAATTTATTTTTAGTGATATTTTCACAGTAAGGAATTAATGATTTGAATTGTTTTGAAACATTTTTTATATCTTCAATATTTACTTCATCTACATGGCGCGGAGGCAAAATTCCGAATATAGGACAGGAAAATTCTTTTGCAAAATATGTAAACCAATCCTGAACTTCACGACACTGATTTGTATTGTAAACTATAAAATCTGGTTTCGGAACACCAGACAATCCATAATGTTTCATCAGCGGACTTGTCTTTTGCATATAAGCCCCAACATCTGCGGTGAGATAAGAACAAATATCAGAAGAATAACCTATTTTGGCTGCATTTGGAATATAATCGCCAGCCTTCCGTGTCGCACCAAGCAAGGCACCATGATTTTCAGGAAAATAAACCTCAAAACCAAAAGAACGCAACAACTCGGCAGGACCTACGCTCGTACACCATGCAATAGGTTTATTACTGGTTTGCATTCCAGTAAAATAATCTCGCATTATTGTTTTCAGTAATTTTGATGTCTTTATTTCAAACATTTTTATAATTTTGTGAACAAGAATAGAAAAATTTACAATTTTATTATTTTTATAATAATGCAAAAGTATTAAATTTTTGAATAAATAAAAAACTAAATTAATCTCTTTTTAATTTCAAATTAAATCAAACAATAATAAAGTAATCAATTTATTAAAAAAAAATAGAAAAAAAAATGGAAATAACACGTCGAAAATTTATTAAACAAAGCTCAATAACAATCATCGGTCTTGGATTAATTGGCTCAGTTTTTATCGATGCTTCTTGCTCTGATAAGGAAAAAAAAGTTTCTGAATACGACCACAAGAATCCCCCAAGTATTATAGTATTAGTTGGCAGTTCTCGCGCCGAAGGGAATACTGATTTATTGGTAAATAAGATGATTGTAATAATAGAAAAAAATGATTTGAGTGTAGAAAAAATTTATCTGAAAGATAAAAAAATATTGCCGTGTAAATTATGTAATAAGTGTCGCGAAATCGGCAGACCGCAATGTATTCAGGACGATGATTTTAATAGAATAATTAAGAAAATTCAATTGGCTGAAGCTATAATTATGTCTTCACCAGTTTACTGGCGCAGTGTTTCGGGAGTGATGAAACTTTTTATGGAAAGATGTTATTCCCAGTTTGACAAGGACTGGAAAAATTCAAAAATAAAAGGCAAACATGCTTCTCTTGTCGTTGTTAGTGGCGACAATAATACAGAAAAACAATGTGCGCCGATTATTGAAAGTTTTACTGGATTTCTTAATTGGAACGAAATTAGTATATCAGGAAGTGTAACTGCTTCGGCAGTTGAAAAAGGTGAAATTATAAATAATGCAGAGGCATTAAAAAATGCTGAAGACGAAGCTGTGAAACTTATTGATGCTATACGTAGATAATTTTTTATTTTTCGTGTTCCTGTTTTTTAGATTATAGGAACACGGAAATAGAACCAATATTTGACATAATTTTTTTTAAAATTCAATAATTACAATTGCATTAGCAATATCTTTTATGTGAGATATTGAAACGTGAATATTTTTAATTTTATTTTCAATAATAAATTCCGCAACTTTGCCATAAGTAATTATCTCTGGTTTGCCAAGTTTATTATTTAATATTTCAATATCAATATGTTTAAAACCAAAACGCCATCCTGTACCGAGAGCCTTAAAAAAAGATTCTTTTGCTGCATACCTCGCCGCATAGTGTCTTGCATTGTATCGTTTTGATTCACAATACTTTATTTCTTTTTGAGTAAACAATTTTTCCTTTAAACCATTGGTTTTAATTAAGCGTTTTTTTACACGCTCAGTTTCAATAATATCTGTTCCTATTCCGTAAATCAAGATTAATAAAATTTATTGTTAGATATACTAATTTTCAATTTTTGCAAATTTAATATTCATTATTTAAAAACATTAATAAAATTTCAAAGACGTAATTTTTTAAAAAATTTTTTCATTAACAAGTTGCATTCATTTTTCAAAATACCTCCGTAAATTTTGGTACTTGGATGTAAAATATTTTTATTAAAAATACGAAATCCTTTTTTCGTATCTGCTGAACCAAAAACAATTTTTCCTATCTGTGCCCAGTATGTAGCTCCTGCACACATTACACAAGGCTCTATTGTAACATACAACACACATTCTTTAAGATATTTTCCACCATTATAATTTGTTGCCGAAGTTATTGCAATCATTTCGGCATGTGCAGTTGGGTCATTTAATGTTTCCTGTTGGTTTGATGCTTTTGAAATAATTTTGTTCTTATAAACAATAACAGCTCCCACTGGCACTTCGTTATTATTGTAAGCAATTTCAGCCTGTTTGATTGCTTGTTTCATAAAATATTCATCTGAAAAAAAACGTGTATGGATTTCTTGATTTTGCAAATTTTTATTATTAGTTATAAATTAATGTTTTTGAATATTTTTTTATTATAATAAATAATATTTATAATATTGCAAAATTAAAATAAAATCAAAAAATATGAAAAAACAAGTAAAATTTTTATTAAAAAAAGCAAAAATATTTACTATTTTTGTAATTACATTAACTATGTTATTTCAAATAAGTTGTAATAAATATGAGATTACAATTCATGGTATTATTGATACGATAGAAAATTGTTCTTTACCTTATATTGTTAATTTTTATCCAGATGCAGAGTATGAGGGCAGTGATGTTGAATTTATTTGGGATTTTGGTGATGGCGAAAGTACACATGAGCGAACACCTGTGCATTTATATGAAAAAACTGGCAATTATCATGTAACTTTAACTATCAAAAACGAAGATACACAAGAGTCAAAAAGTATTATGCTTGATTTATCTGATGAATCAATTCCGATAATTTCTAGCTGGGATTTTGAGGTTTTTGGTAATGAAATATTTTGGGCACCTTCTCGATTTAAATTCTTAAACAAATCTCAACATGCAACTTACATATTTTGGGATTTTGGTAATGGAGATTTAACTTCTACTAATAATCCGGAGTATGAATTCACTGAGCCGGGAGATTATATTGTTAGTATGTCTGCTGTTTGTAACGGCGATACTGCTACTGATTCAGAAGTTTTTTCAATATTGCCTCCTCCCGATGAAATATATATAAATAATGTAACTGTTTCATTACCAAATTCTTTTCTTGGTAGTAATATTTTTTGTGCTGTTTGGTATGATGGTCATATGGAGGAGGAAAGTGGTTTGGCTCATTCTGTTTCTTCTTTTCCTATAACTTTCGATATAGATGAAGATTTGTTTTGGTTTGATGGCACTTATGATTATAGTAATTTGGAATTTGAAATTTGGACAAGTATGGACAACCAGCATCCGGCAAAGATTTTTTCAGTTGAAGCACGTGATTTGCAGAGCGATTATTATCCTAATTTATTATCATTTGACGATGGTTATGGTTTTTTGCTTGATGCAGAAATTGATTACAAAAATTAGTTTTATAAATATATAAATTTTAAAATTATGAGAACAACAAAGATTTTATTACTTGTTGCAGTTTTTAGTTTGGGAATATTTTCAAATACTTTTTCTCAAACAGATAGAAAATGGTGGAACTCGTTGTCGCCAGCGTGGAAGAAAGTAATGCAGAAGCAACAGTTTAAAGGGAAAGATATGAATCCTACTGATGAACAATTAGGAACAATATCAGAAATGATATTTCTTGATATCTCAGGTAATAAAGATATAAAAACCTTGAAACCATTAATACAATTGCCCATGCTTGAGGCTGTAAGATGTAACGGAAGTGGAATAGAAAATCTTGATGGCATCGAAGGTATTAGTAAATTAAGAATACTTGATTGCTCTGATAATGACAACATTAATACTCTTGTTCAGCTTAAAAATCTAATTTATCTGGAAAAATTAAATTGTGGTAATACTATGGTTAAAAGTTTGGCACCTCTTAGAAATTTAAAAAAATTACGAGATTTAGACCTACATTATACAACAATTGTTAATCTTAAAATTTTAAAAGATTTACGTGCAATTGAAATATTAAATGTATCAGAAAATATATCTCTATACACATTGGAGGGGATAAATTTCATGTCAGAATTAAGAGAACTAAATTGTAGTAAAACAAATGTAAATAATTTATCTCCACTTAGCAAACTAAAAAGAATAGAAAGGCTTGATTGCTCAGACACAAAAGTTTATTCATTGCGACCTATACAATTTGTGAAATCTTTGAGTGATATTGACTTCTCTAACACAAATATTAGAGGAAAAACACTTGATTATCTTCTCGGTCATTCTACAATGATGATGATTAGATGTAAAAATATTAGTATAAGTGATAAAGAAATTGCTGATTTCACTAGATTATTAAAACAAAAAAACTTGCAGGCAACAATAATTATCACAAAAAAATAGTCCATTATTTGTAGGTAAAATAAATAAAAATGGATTTTTTTGTTCTATTAATTAGTAATTAAGTTTACAGTCTTTTTTGGCAATCTTTACTTTGTCAAAAGAAGACTGTGAACTTGATTTTGGCAATTTAAAAAGACTATTTTTTTTTATCAATATTCTTAAAATAAAAATCAGAAACTCTATCGCCAAGGTTTGTTAAAAATTTCTTTGTTTTTTCAGTAAATTCTTTTGCTGCTTCATTCAGTTCTTCTACAACAGAGTCACCATTGTATTTTTTCTCAAAATCTTCTTTTTCGGCTTCCCATTCATCACCAGTACATGCGTATAATTTTTTTAATGCTTCTGTATATTCTTTATATCTATTTCTAAGTGCATTTATATGGGCATCTAATTCACTCTTTTTTTGTTCGACATGTAACTCTGCCTTCTCAACCTTTATCAACATTTCTTTTGCTCTAAACTCTGCTTCTTTATTATAAAATTCTTTTTTATTCATAATTTTAATTTTAAAAAATATTATTCAATAATTAATTTTTTTGATAAAGTACTTCCATTTTCAGCAATAATATTAACCAAATAAATACCTTTTCTAAAACTACTTAAATCAACAACAGTATTATCATCATTAATAATTGTAGAATGAACAATCTGTCCAGTGATATTAAATATTTCAATATTAGCATTGCTTACTCCCGAAATAGTTAAAATATCATTAGCTGGATTTGGATAAAGTTTAATATTGTTTCTATTTTGCAAATTGCTTACAGCAGAATATCCGCCTAAAGTAGCAACATCAGCAGCTTCAAGCGCTCTGTCAAATACTGCAACCAAGTCAACATCTTTATTACCGTCACGTGGTGGTTCGTTATGCTCAATAGTTTTGTTGTTTCCTTCAATTTTGAAAGCAGCATCACTTGGATAAGTATCTGCACCGTAACCAGCTGGTCCGCCATCGAATAAATTTTCTGCAATCTCAAACCAAAGTACACCATTTACATACATCCAAACACCATTTTCAAGGTCAGCAACATAAACAATTCTATACCAAGTATCTACCTCAAGAGTTTGTGTAGAATATCCAGATGGAATCCCTACTTTCATATCTGCAATTTCCATCTCAGAAGTATAACCCTCCAATTTTGGTGTAGGATTGACCTCGTACAACGAATATATACCGTTTGCATCAGATACTTTAAGATCAATTACTACAGTGTATTGATTTACCCACTCGTCACTTCCACCATTTGCAGGAATACCGTGCCAAACTTTAAACCAATTGTGAGCATTCATTGATATTACACCGTCAGCCCAAAAATAATCAGTATTAAAAGTAGATGGTTGGTCATCATCGCTTGTTCCTCCATTAGGGTCAAATTTCATAACTCCTTCACACATTACAGTATAGCCAGACCCTGCTCCAGATGTAGATGAATTAACAAACATATCAGCTTGGTTTTCAAAATCATAAAGTCCTGTTAATCCTTCCATTGCTGGATTAATCACATCTTGCGCCTGTAACATGAACGCCGTAAACGTTAAAAATACAATAAAAAAAAGTAAATTTTTAAAATCATTTAAGAACCTTTAAAATAATCTTAAAAACAAGTTGCAAATATACATATATATATGTATATATGCAACAATTTTTTCATAATAGTTATTTATTTTTGATAATTAATACAGTAATTCTCACTTTAAACTTCCAAATTTATTTTATATTATTTTTTTTTG
>JAOZMB010000194.1 GCA_029934515.1 Bacteroidales bacterium | reverse complement strand
TAAATTTATCTATCTGATTATAATATTTATTTATGGCTTGTTTTATCATTTTTTTGTAATAATTATTTATAGAATATATAAGACATCGTTTTTATATATTCTTCAAAGATACATTTTTATTTTTTTAGTAGGACAGATATACATCAAAAATAAATCATACTTGATTATCAATATGTTATGTTTTTGATGCGTTTGTCCTATATATATTTAATTTCTTCCTACTAATGAAAGTAATCTTAGTATTTCAAAATATAACCAAACGAGAGTCACCATTATTCCAAATCCAGCATACCATTCAATATATTTTGGCATTCCAGATTTTACACTTTCTTCAATATAGTCAAAATCAAGAACAAGATTCAATGATGCAATTACTATAATAACAAGTTGAATACCTATTCCAATAATGCCAAATTCAGATAAAGAAATACCTCCACCAAAAGAACTAAATATAAAATTTAAAACATAAAAAAACAAAACTCCACCAGTGGCAACTATTACACCTTTTTTGAATTTAGGAGTTGCTCTTATTACTCCTGTTTTGTATAGCATCAACATAATAAAAAGAATTGAAAGTGTAATACCTATAGCCTTGATAACTATACCATCAAACAAACTTGAATAAAAAGCTGATAATGCACCAACAGCAAGCCCCTCGAACAAGGCATAAAACGGAGCCGTATAAGGAGATAAATGTGGTTTGAAAATAGTTACAATTGCAAAAATAAGACCACCAATAAAACCAGTACCAATCAAAACTCCGAAAGAAACTGTCTCAGCAACTACAATACTCCATGACAACCAAGATGAAACAATTAATAGCGAAAACAAGATAAATGTTTTGTTAATTGTTCCATCAAAAGTCATTGTATTTACTAATTCACCATCACGAACATCTATTTTTTTAAACCTTTTTTGGCTTAATACAGGATTTGAACTTTTACTAAATCTCATCTTTTATTTATTTATTTGTTAAAAAAATACAAAATTATAAAATTAATTTTAATTTTGAAAATTAAAATATTTTTTTTAATCAGGCATAAAGTTTGTATTAAATATTTTAATTCAAAAAAACAATTAGTATTAAAAAAACAAATTTATTCAGTGATAAAATATATTGAAAATGAATATAAACATTATTGTTATAATTCTGTTTTTGAACTGTTTAACATTTTAACTATTTATATATAATTGAGCCTATAATTTTACAAATTTAATTTATAATATCTAAATTTTTGTGAATTCTTAAAATATTGATATACTTTTGCAAAAAATGATTTTTATATTAAATTAATATAATCATTATTTCAATAATTTTTAATATACTTAATTATGTTTAAAATTTAGTATTATAGTATTTAAAAATTTCATAATTAATCGTTAAGAAACTAAATATTTTATTAAGAAAAGTTATTTAATTTTACATATCTAAAAAATAATACAATGAGAATAAATAAATTAAAAAAGTCCACTTTTTTTCTGATAATTTTTCTAATCTCTTTTATATCTGTAAAGAGTCAAAAACCAAAAATGATTTTTGTAGAGGGAGGAAAATTTATGATGGGAAATTCTTATACAGATAAAAAGAAAAAAGGTGATGCCGATGAAAAACCAGTACACGAAGTAATTGTAAGATCATTTTATATCTGTGAGCATGAAGTAACTGTTGGTGAATATATGAAATTTTGTAAAGCAACAGAAAAAAATATGCCTTCTCTTCCGAGTAAAGAATGGTTTGAAAGCCATACGGATACAAAAAAGTTTTATCCATCGGCTGCAAAAAAATGGTGGGGATGGGAAAAGGAATTACCAATGCACAATATAACATGGTACGATGCAATAGAATATTGTAACTGGCTCAGCCAAAAGAACGGTCTTGAAAAATGTTATAAAAAAAACGAAGATGATGGATGGGATACTGATTTGAAAAAAAACGGATACAGACTACCAACAGAAGCTGAATGGGAATTTGCAGCAAGAGGAGGAAATAAAAGTAAAGGATATCGTTTTAGCGGTAGTAATAATGTAGCAGAAGTTGGCTGGATAGATATAACAACAAAACAAAAAGGACCAAGTTATGTAAAAAGAAAAAAACCAAACGAACTGGGAATTTATGATATGTGTGGGAATGTGTGGGAATGGTGCAGCGATTATTATTCTTCTAATTATTATTCTAAAAGTCCTAAGAAGAACCCATTTTTTTCTGTCTCACAGGCATACAGAGTTCTAAGAGGAGGCTCTTGGCATTACAGAAAAGAATATGCAACCGTTACAAGTAGAGACGGTCCAGAACCTGCATTTACAAATTATAACTATGGATTTAGATTATCTAAATCAAAAATAAAATAATTAAAATTTTTTTTTGACTTGTGAAATAAAAATAAAATTAATGTTCTAATTATTTATAAAATAAAACATATTAATTTTATCAACATATTAATTTCTAATTTTTTAATTTCTAATTATCTTATGAATCTATATTTGAGAATTGTTTTGTATTTATTTTTGATAACACAGTTACAACCAATGTTATATGCACAAACAGAACCTGAAATGATATTTGTAAATGGCGGTACATTCAAAATGGGTGATAAAAACGGAGACCATGATGAATATCCAGTACATACAGTTACATTAAGTAGTTTTTATATAAGTAAACATGAAATAACAATAAAACAATACAAGGAATATTGTGCTGATACTGGAGTAAAAATGCCTAAAAGCCCATCGAAAGAATGGCAACTTGAACATGACGAAGCT
>JAOZMB010000193.1 GCA_029934515.1 Bacteroidales bacterium | reverse complement strand
TAAGCAAAGAATACAGTATATGGGCAAATTTCCCTGAAAATCCAATCTTTAATTAGGAAGTTTCAGTAAATTGCTAATTAACTTATCATTATCAATAAGTTACAGCGGTAATTACCCTTTTTTTTGGTAATTTGCTTTAAAAAAACATATATTTTCATAAAAATTTGTATTTACTGAAACTCCCTAATTAATCATTGTAATATTTTGATATTCAACATATTTCAAAATATTAACTAATTTTTATAATTATAAAAAATTGGCATGTTTCGATAGCTTGTTTTATTTTTATATTTACAAAACATGCCTAAAAATTACTCTCCTTCACTAATAGCCTCAACTGGACAAACATCAGCACAAGCACCACAATCAGTACATTCATCAGCAATGATTGTATAAAAATCATCTCCTTCTACAATCGCCTCAACTGGACACTCATCAATACATACCCCACATGCTGTACATTCTTCTGGATCTATGAAATAAGCCATAATTTTACAAAATTAAAAATGTTATATAATAAAAAAATACATCGGCAAAATTAAATATTAATTTTATTTATATTGAATAAATATGTATTTTTTTTGAATTTTTATTTAAAATTTTCAACAGCCTTGTCAAGTACGTCATCTATTTCTCTAATAATAGGATAAAAACCTTTATCATCAATAATATTTCTAGCAATAAATGCTCTCAAACGTGCTGAAATTATTTTTTCTGAAATCTTTATTTCTTTTGCATTATGTTTAATTCCATTGCGACTCGCATACGCAATAAATTTGTCAAATACATTATTTTCCAATAAATTATTATTTATTTTTTTGTAATCATTTATTTTTTGAAGTTCGTGTCTATGCTTGTCGGTATATTCCAATGCAAATTTATAAATCAAACCCTCAGATATAAGTTTATAATAATAATCTGTAAAATCACTTGTATCGACAGCCACAAAAATATCAGGCATAATTCCTCCTCCGCCGTAAACTGTCCTTCCTTCAGTTGTTGTATATTTCAAAGAATCATTAAAGACAGTACTGTCCGCAGAATTTAGTTCTCCATTTTGGTCTCTATGAAAAATATCAGTAAAATATTCTTTGTTACCATTGCTGTAAGGTTTTTGGATACATCGTCCAGCGGGAGTATAATATCTTGCAACAGTAAGCCTTATTCCAGAACCGTCTGGAAAAAAGTGAGACTCCTGAACAAGTCCTTTTCCAAAAGAGCGTCTTCCAATAATTGTACCTCTGTCATTGTCTTGAATAGCACCTGCAATAATTTCGCTTGCCGATGCAGACCAAGAATCAATTAAAACAGATAGTTCAATATCTTCGCAAATACCATTTTTGCTTGCCTTATAGTCTATCCTTCTTCTTGTCTCTCCGTTCGTATATACAATCATTCTGCCGTCTTCGATGAACTCATCTGCAATATTCACAGCTACATCAAGATAACCTCCTCCGTTTTGTCTTAAATCAAGAACTAATTTATTCATTCCAAGATTCAACAATTTTATAGCTGCCGCCAAGAACTCATCATGAGTTGTACGTGAAAAATTACTAATTTTTATATAACCAGTTGTTTCGTCTAACATATATGAAATATCTACGCTGTAAAGCGGTATTTCGCCACGTGTAATTTCAAAATATATTAAATCTTTTATTCCATTTCTTTTTATTCCAACTTTTACTGTTGTTCCTTTTTTGCCTTTCAGATTTTTTATAATATCTGTGTTAGTTATACCTATGCCAGCAAACAAAGAATCGTTAATTGTTATAATTCTATCGCCAGCAAGCACACCTATTTTTTCAGAAGGCCCTCCAGAGATTGTATTTATTATAAGTATAGTATCATTTTGAATATTAAATTGTACTCCTATTCCGTCAAATTTTCCCTCAAGTGGTTCGTTTATCGCCTCCATTTGTACTGCAGGAATATAAACTGTATGCGGGTCGAGGGCATCAAGAATTTTAGGTATTGCAATTTCCTCAAGACTATCTATACTTAGATTATCGACATAATTTTCACCGATTAGCATAAACAAAGAATTAATTTTATTAGCACTTTTATAATCTCCAGTATGATAATTTACTGAACTATTTGGAATAATTTTATTGCCAATTATAATACCAGCAGCAAGCATTAATGATAAAACTATCGGAGTGTATATGTCTCTTTTAGAGTTCTTATTTTTCATAATTTTTTAATTTATTTATTTATTTTTCCAGATTATTAGTTTAAAGTTGTAGTTATATTTTTCTATTCTTCTTTGTTCAAATTTGTAATTTCTATTTTTGCTCTTTTTAACAAATCAAGTCCTTCTGTTATTCTGTATTTTTCTTCAAATATAACTCTTTTTATACCTGATTGTATAATTAATTTTGAACATTCTATGCACGGCGATGTTGTTACATATAGCGATGCTCCTTCGCTGCTATTGTTAGATTTAGCAATTTTTGTAATTGCATTTGCTTCGGCGTGTAGTACGTAAGCTTTTGTTTTATTATTTTTGTCTTCGCAGATATTTTCAAATCCAGCTGGTGTTCCGTTGTATCCGTCTGATATTATCATTTTATCTTTTACTATTATTGCTCCAACACTACGACGCTTACAATAGGAATTTTTAGACCATATTTTTGCTATCTGCATATAACGCTTGTCAAGTAAACGCTGTTTTGATTTCATTATTCAAATTGTTTAATGAAGTGAATATTATAAGAAAATTACGAATTACGAATTACGAATTACGAATTATGAATTACGAATTACGAATTAC
>JAOZMB010000016.1 GCA_029934515.1 Bacteroidales bacterium | reverse complement strand
CATACATTTGTGCGGCACACTGCGGAATACCAAGTTTAATATCATGCTCTTTTGCTTCGACTATCTGAAAAATTGGTGCCTTAATTCTTATACGACCTGTATTTTTAACTATAATAAAATCGCATTCACCATTTAATCCTTTTTCTGTATTTACATCAAGGTAGCTACCAGAGAAATAAGAAATATGTTCTTCGTTTTGTTTTACTAATTCTAATAACATCGGTTGTACAATAGTTTCAGATTTAGATTTTTCATTCTTTGAACGAATAATCCTACTGTAAGATAGTGTTGTTTTTAACCATTCACTTGGTTCAACTGGCTTAACATTATCAATAAACAAATTTTTACTTAATGGAATTATCCCAAGCTCGTCTTCTATTTGACTAATTTTTTTGAAATTACTGTATCCCATAATTTTTTTATTTTAAGAAATTTATAATTATTTAAAAGTATTTATAATAGTTTGAAAAACGCCGAGAATTTTATCTGGCTCGTTAATATAATATTTTTTATCATCAATAAAAAGTTCTTTTTCACAAAGTTTCATAAACAGCCAAACATCTCCAGTTGTAACACAACCATAAATACAATCAATTCCAGCATTATCTTTTTTGTTAAGCAATTGTGCTGCATACATCTGTGCGGCGCACTGCGGAATGCCAAGTTTAATATCATGCTCTTTTGCCTCAACTATATGTAAAATCGGATTATCCAAATCATATAGCTTTTTATCTTTACTTATTATAAAATCACATTCTCCGTTTAACTCTTTTTCTTTATCTACATCTAAATTGCTTCCCGAAAAAACAGTAATAAAATTGTTATTGAGATTTATTAATTCTATTAGTATTGGTGCTACAATCACCTCTGATTTTGTTTTTTCATTTTTAGAACGCATAAGCGAACTATACGACAAAGTCGTTCTCAACCATTCGCTAGGTTCAATTGATTTAATATTGTTAAATAATTTTTTTTCAAAAATAACAATACCGAACATCTTTTTTATTTGACTAATTTTTTTGAAATTACTGTATGACATAATAGTGGTTAGTTGTTAGTGGTTAGTTGTTAGTTTTTAGTTTTTAGTGGTTAGTCTGTTACATGTGAAAAACCAATTCGTAATTTATTTAAAAGTATTTATAATAGTTTGAAAAACGCCGAGAATTTTATCTGGCTCGTTAATATAATATTTTTTATCATCAATAAAAAGTTCTTTTTCACAAAGTTTCATAAACTGCCAAACATCTCCAGTTGTAACACAGCCATAAATACAATCAATTCCAGCATTATCTTTTTTGTTAAGCAATTGTGCGGCATACATTTGTGCGGCACACTGCGGAATACCAAGTTTAATATCATGCTCTTTTGCTTCGACTATTTGTAAAATTGGCGAGCTTATATCAAGCAGGTCAAAATTCTTAGTAATAATGAAATCACATTCACCGTTTAACTCTTTCTCTTTATCTACATCTAAATTGCTTCCCGAAAAGAAAGCAATAAAATTATTGTTTTCTTTTATTAGATCTACCAAAATAGGTTGTACAATTGACTCTGATTTTGTTTTTTCGTTTTGAGAACTTACATAAGAACTGTATGATAATGTCGTTTTTAACCATTCGCTTGGTTCAACGGGTTGAATATCATTATCAAATATTTTTTTCTTAAACAGAATTATTCCGAGTTCATTCTCTACTTTATCTATTGTTTTGAAATTAATGTATGACATAATAGTGGTTAGTGGTTAGTTGTTAGTTTTTAGTTTCTATTTGTTAGTTGTTAGTTTTTAGTTAGTAATGGTTAAAAAGTAACTTCATGATTTGTTTTTTGTAAAATACTTATTACTATGTGTAAACTAATTCGTAATTCGTAATTTATAATTCGTAATTTATTTGTTAGTTCCGCGACAGGTGAAAAACACATGCAGAGCGCAAAAACTACTATAAATTCATTGTTTTTAATAATTCATCAAGTGTGATTATATTATTAAAATCTTTCTTTTTTAGACCATTGTATAGTTTATTATCTCTTGTTACTATTGGTAAATTCATTTCTAAAGATAATGCGATATATGCAGTATCTTTAATATCAACATCTTGACATAAATCAATCGCTTTCTGTTTGTTTTTGTTTGTTATATAAAGTTCTGGAATTACTGTTATTTGTTTAAATAAACGTTGAACAAAATCTTGTAAATTCTCAATTGGTAATTTTGATTTTTTGAGAATTAATGATTTATATTTGTCAAGTTCTAACATTATAAAATCAGGGGCATAAAATTTATTGGTTTCAAATAGTTTTATAAATAATTCCTTGCCACTAATTAAGGCAGAAAAAATAATATTTGCATCAATTATATATTTTTTCATGAATTATTAAAATTTAAAAATTTATGTTTATACTCGTTCCAGGCATCTTCGCGTGCTATATCAAATTCGTCTTCCCAATTTACGTTTTCTTTTGATTGTAGAAATTTTGTAATTCTATTAGCTGACAATTGTAACTCTCGTAATTCTAATTGCTTCTGTAGAAATTCCTGAATATAAATCAAGCCAAAATCGGACAATAAACATTCATTGACAGTTATATTTATTTGCATAATTATATGTTTTTAAAATTTTGGTGAAAATAAAGATGACAAAGATAAAAAAATTGAGAATTATTTAAAAATAAAAATACGAAATATAGAAAAAAAAATTGTATGAGGAAGGTGAAAAAACATGCAGAACGCAAAATAGAAACGCTATGTATATATATGATATGTATATATGCACACGTATAACGCATATATGCAAAAAAAATGCCGGCGCAAGCGTGTTTTTTGTAATAGATATATCTTATATCATATATACAAAAATCCCTCAAAAGTTTTAAAAACTTTTGAGGGATTTTTGCATAAAAAAAAAAAAGTAAAAAGGTAAAAAGGTAAAAAACTAAAAAGTTAATTTGTCTCGGCAAGACGAAAGCCTATGTAGCCGTTGCTAACACTTGGCGTGAGGTTGTAACGATTAGCCGAACGACACCTCTTACTGCGGTTGCTCCAAGCGCCGCCGCGCATAACACGATACGAGCCGCTTTTTGCATATATGGGGTTTGTTGAATTTTTGCTTTGACTGTAAAAATCAGATTTAAAAACATCTTCACACCATTCCCAAACATTGCCACTCATATCGTATAAACCAAAACCATTTGCTTGTTTTTGTTCTACTTCATGTGTCCCACTTCCAGAATTACTATCATACCAAGCTACATCGTCAATATTGTTACTACCGGAATATTTATAATTACTTCCAGCTTTTGCCGCAAATTCCCATTCAGCCTCAGTTGGTAAACGACCACCAGCCCACTTACAATAAGCTCGCGCCCCGTACCAAGTAACTTCAATTACCGGATAATTGCCGTTTCCACTCTTGGGATAAAATGTTCCATTACGTTTTTCTATTTGGCAATGAACATCATTTATATCAAGCCAAGTCTCTCCTCCTTCTGTTTGGTTTCCTTTGTCGTTAAGAAATTTACAATATTGAGAATTAGTTATTTCTGTTTGGCTGATTGCAAAATTACCTACGGTTACAGTATGCACAGGTTTTTCATCACTATCAGCCTCGCTGTCATTACTACCCATTTTAAACTGTCCTCCTCCTGTCCAGACCATTTGGCAACCGGATTTTACGTTTGTAAATTTTGTTCCGGCAGTTTTGTCTGGTTTATTGTCTCCTCTTAGTTTTTGTTTAGAAGACTTTATCCATTCTTCTACATCTGTATCTTTTGGTTTATTCTTGCTATTTTTAGCATTTGTAAATTCAATTATTGCACCTGCAAAATTATTATTTCCAAAATGTATCAGTCCTTTGTTATAAAATTTTTGATATTCATCTTGTTTTTTTTCTTTTTCGTCATCATTTTTTCGTTTAATAAAAATAAAGTCTCCGCCTTCGTCACCTGTATTTTTTATTACTCCGTATTGAGGTGTGTTTTCGCTGTTGTTTCCTACCGGTAGCTCTATTGCACTAAACAGTTGGCTTGCCGATATATAATTATTAGAATTTTCGTTTAATTTTTTCAGTATGTATTTAATAAAAACACTTTCGTTTGGCACCGTTTTAAGTGCTCCGCTTGTTATCGCTTTTCTGCTCATTAAGTTGTATTTTTTTTTGTATGCTTTTCCTTCTTCTCCTTTAAATGGGTCTCTTGTTTTAAAAATACTTCCGCTGAAACAAGCATCAGAAATAAGCAGTGTGTGTTTAGATTTTATTTTGTTTATATTATCTACCAGCACACTGTTATAAAGCCATGCGTCTGTATATTTTTTTTCTACGTCTGCTGGTAGCCAATAACCTATTTCATTTTGTTTTTCATAAAACCCGTGTCCTGCAAAAAAGATTAACAAATTGTCTTTTTTTGTAACTTTTGTTTTCATATCATCAAAAGCTCTAATAATATCTCTACGAGTTGGATTTCGTAGCATTTTTACATTTGATTTATTAAAACAGTATTTTTCTGTTAGTACTTTTTCAAGCTTCTCAGCATCTTTTATCGGGTTTCCGTCGAGGTCATTTATATCATCACTTTGATAATCGCTTACAGCTATCAGTAGCATATAGTAACAATTTTCTATTTCTGTTTTGTCTTGTCCTGTTACTTCTTTAACTGGTTTAATTCCTCGTTGCTGTGGGAATAGATTTCCTGTTGCGAATATAAAAATAATCGCCATTACTAAAAAAGTTTTCTTTTTCATGATTTTAAATTTAAATTTATAAATATTTATTTTTCCAAAGAATAAAAAATTCTGGATTGAACAGCTCTAATTTTCTTTTTTTATTTAGAAAAACCTGAGTACTTTCCGCTGTTGTAATAATTTTGTTTTCATATTTTTTTCTTATTTCATATTCAAAATTAATTTTAGCAGCAATATTATCAATAAAAGTTGTTTTTACAATAATTATATCTCCATATATAATTGTTTTTTTGTAATTTATGTTTAATTTTACAATAGGTGTCAAGTATCCTTTTGAGTATATGTCCATGTATCCGAGTCCATATTTTTCACCAAAGTTTTCTCTTCCGTCTTCGAGATATTTAATATAAGAGCCGTGCCAAACAATAGACATTGCATCAACTTCGCTGAAACGGATTTTTATTTCTGTCTCGGTTGAGAGTATTTTATTGTTATATTTTTTTCTTTTTTTCATATTTTGCATCTTAAAATAGTATGACTAATTCCAATGTTTTCGATAATTTCAATAACATTTAGTCCCGCTTTTTCTATCAATTTTATCATATCTTCTGAGTGATACATTCGGCTGTTTCCGTTTGCAATACAAGTGAAATACAATGAGACTGCATGTAGGCTGTATATTGATGCTTGATGTTTTTGTTTGTCCCATAGTGTTTCCATTATTAATAATTCAGAATTATTATTCATTGCATTTTTCGCATTTTTTAATAATTTAATAATTTCTATTTCGGAGAAGCAGTCAAGGAATTGGCTCATCCAAATAATATCATAATATTTAGGATATTTTTTTTGAAAATCAAGCAAATTTATAGGAATACATTTTATTTTATTTTCGATTTTTTCTTTTTTTATATTTTTTTTTGCATCTTTCAATTGTCCGGGCAAATCAAGTATTGTAATTTCAACATCATTGTTATATTTAGCACATTTTATTGCAAATTTACCTGTATTACCTCCTATATCCAAAATTTTTTTTGGATTATTTTTAAAAACAATTGACATTATTTGTCTAAATGAGCCGTCAGAATAGAAATGGTCAAAAGCAAACCAGCTTTCACGATTTTTCTTAGATAGTTCTGGTAATGCTTCGTACACTGTTTTCCATTTACCAAATTCATTGTGAAGTCCGGATGGTTTACCTGTTTGTACTGCTTCCTGTAAATGAAAAGCTCCTTTATAATTTATATCATTAGTAAAATCCATATTTACTTTTGTTAGTTCGTTGCTGTTTACCGCCCATCCTGTTTTAGTAATAAAATATTTATCATTTTCAACTCTCACCATTTCGAGGCTTAAACCAGCTTCTAATAAAACCAAAGTACCGTATTTAGATAATTTTACGTTACTTGCGATTTCTTCTATTAATACTCCTTTCTTTTGTTCCAGAAGACTTAAAATACCAAAATCTCTTAATGCTTTTGCTGCTTGAAACATTATCGGCGCGAAAGCTATTTTTTGAGCATCTGTTATAGCTTTATAAGCTGATTTTTTATCATTCCCGTATGTGCGCATATATTAAATTTATAAAGTTTATAAATAATTGTAATTATTTTTGATGTGTCTGCTCTAATAATAATATAAAAAATTTTGCAAATAAATAAAAAATCTCAAAATTACGAATTAAAACCAAAATAATTAAACTGAACCAGTGCCAATATGCTATATTTTTAAAACCATTAAAAACTCATTTTTTTCAAAACATTAATTCCTTGATTTTCAGCGTTTAAATATTTTGATGCGTTTGCCATAATTTTTTTAGAAAATTTAGACAATTAAAATAAAAATTTTATTTGACAGTTAAGTTTTTTAATTTAATTTTGTGATGTTTTTTGAAAGAATAAATTTAAAAATGAAAAATGAAAAAAATAATATTGTTATTATCAGTTGTTATAGTTTTTTCGACTTTGCAAGCACAGAACGAATATAAATTAATGCACGACCCAGAAGCAAAGAAAATTCTTGATAAATTATCATTAAAAACAAAATCGTATAAAACAGTAAGAATAAAGTTTTCATATACAATTGAAAACATAAAAGAAGATTTTGTAGAAACACACAAAGGTTATGCTTTTATGAAAGGACAAAAATACAAATTGATTATACCCGGAACAGAAATATTTTCTAACGGAAAAACAGTTTGGAGATACCTAAAAGATGCAGAAGAAATTACAATTTCAGAACCAAGCAAAGATGACGAAAGTATTTTAAACCCAGCAAAATTATTTACAATTTATCAGAACGGATTTAAGTATAAATATATCGGCGAAGAAACAGTAAACAATACAAAATTTGATATTATTGATTTATTTTCAGAAAAACCAGCTAAAAAAAATTATTCAAGAATTAGATTAAAAATTAATAAATCAAAAAATATTATAGCTTCAATAAAAACTTTTGGTAAAACAGGAAGTAATTTTATTGTTGATGTTTTGGAGTTTAAACCAAATATTAAAATATCTGATAAACTTTTTATCTTAGATAAAAATAAATATCCATCTGATATTGAAATAATTGATGCGCGGGATTAATTGCTGACAAATAGTTGTAAAAAAAACAACCTGAAAGATTTGTGATACGATTATAGTTAATTTTAATAAAAATATGAAAAAAATAACAATAGTTGTAATATTTTTTATTATACTTGTAAGTGCTTGTGGTACGAAACAACAGTCGAAAAAGCCAATGAAGACAGCATCTGTTTACAATTTATCTTACAATAATTTGCATCCGATGTTTAAAATATTTCATGAAAAAGACACAGTTACAAAACTATACCTTAAACTTTTTACTGACGAGCTACAATTCAGCAGAGCAAATAAAGACGGTAAAAATCAGGCACTTATTAATATTTATTACGAAATAACACCTTCAATAAAAGACCGTACTCTGTTGGACAGCGCCTCAACAACTATTACCGTACCCAAAAAAAACGGTCAGACGAGTTTTGTTTCATATTTTAAAATTAAGAATGTTGATATTGACAAGTTTGTTTTAAAGGTAAATTTGTATGATATTTATGGAAACAAAGAAAGTGAAACATTAATTAACTCAGACCGTAGCATCGATGATAATTCGCAATTTTATCTGTCTATGCAGGAAGATAATATGAAACCTATTTTTAAAAATTATATAAGAAAGAATGAAAAAATAATTATAAAAAATAACAAATCAAAAAAGATATTTGTAAAATATTACAATACAAGTTTTATTACTCCGCTTCCGCCGTTTTCCACTCTACAACCTAACGAGCATTACATTTCACATGATTCTTTATGGGAATTACCAGTTAAAAATTCGTTGGCAAAATTTTCATCAAATTTGACAGGTATTTTTCGTATTCAGACCGATACTGTAGCAAATAAAGGTATAACAAAAATTAATCTTGGAGAGCATTATCCTCTTTTGCGAACATCTGAAAATTTGCTTGAAGCATTACAATATCTATTAAGTGTCGATGAATATGAAAATATGTTAAATGCTGATAATAAGAAACTTGTAGTTGATAACTTCTGGTTAAAATTGGCAAATAACGATACAGAATTAGCAAGAGAATTGATAAAAATCTGGTTTAATCGTATTCAGCACAGCAATTATTTTTTTACTTCTTACAAAGAGGGATGGAAAACAGATAGAGGAATGATTTATATAGTATTCGGGCCTCCGCAAATTGTTAAATATGCCGATGGAGCAGAACGTTGGTCGTATTTATACAATAGTAAACAAGTACATTTTATATTTGCAAAATCAATAAATTCAGGTATCGAAAACGATTATTTATTACGAAGAAACAGCTCATATACATCTTTTTGGTACAATGCAATTGACAGCTGGCGAAACGGAAAGGTTTTTCATTATTAAAATTAAATTTTGAAGTTTATTTGTTTGTAACTTTACCAAGTAAATTACGAATTTTGTTTACAACGAATAATAATTATTTTACAAAAAACAAACTATTCTGAGCGTCCAGAGAACCTAAAAATTGTTGTAAGCACTTACCAAATTTAAGAACTAATGATAAAAACAACAAACAAGAATATAAAAAAAATTCTGTTAAAAAAAGAATTAACAAAAGAAGATATAATAATTTTATTGAGCAGTGATATTGAGGGTAGAAATATTTTATATAGAAAATCTGCCGAGATAAAAGACAAATATGTAGGTAGAACAAGCTATTATAGAGGTTTAATTGAGTTTTCTAATATATGTTCAAAAAATTGTTATTACTGCGGAATAAGGCGCGATAATAAATTTCCTGTAAGATATGAACTTGATGACGAGACAATTTTATCAGCCGTTAAATTTGCTTTTGAAAATAAATTTGCTTCTATTGTTCTGCAATCAGGAGAAAGAAATAATAATTTATTTACAAAAAGAATTGAGAATTTGTTAAAAAAAATAAACAAACTTACAAATTCACAGCTCGGAATAACACTTTCTTCTGGAGAACAAAGTGAAGAAATTTTTCGTTCCTGGCGCGATGCAGGCGCTCACAGATATTTACTAAGAATAGAAACATCTAATAAAGATTTATATTATAAGATTCATTCAAATGATGATAAACATAACTTTGAGAAAAGATTAAAAGCTCTCGAAAATTTGCAAAAAATTGGCTATCAAACAGGAACAGGCATTATGATTGGATTGCCATTTCAGGATTACGAACATCTATCCGATGATTTGTTATTTTTTAAAAATTTTGATATTGATATGGTAGGTATGGGGCCATATATAGAACATGCTGAAACACCTCTTTTTAGGTTCAATAAGATGCTTATGCCAGCAAAAGAGCGTTTTAATTTAACATTGAAAATGATTGCAATTTTGAGAATAATGATGAAAGATATTAATATTGCAGCAGCAACAGCTCTACAAGCAATAGACCCTATCGGAAGAGAAAAAGCAATAAAAATAGGAGCAAATATAATTATGCCAAATATAACACCTTCGGAAAATAGAAAAAATTACCGCCTATACGAAAACAAACCATGTATTGATGAGAGTGCAGAAGACTGTACAAATTGCCTTGAAGCAAGAATAAATATTGCTGGAGATAATATTGGATACGGAAAACGTGGCGATTCAAAACATTATTTTAATCGAATTGCTCTATAAAAAATAATTGTTAAAACAAACTATTATTTAATCTCAAGCGATAATTTTGCAAAGATTAATCAAAATATTGCTTAAATTTGTGATAGTCTATCATTTGCCGTTTGAAACTTACATAATTGCTATTTAAGGATTTTGTTCTTTTTGATAATCTTTGTTTTATTGAATTTTCAAAAAGAAATTTATTCTTTTTATATTTTTCAAATAATTTTTCAAATTTTTCTATTTCTTTTTTTATTTCTACTCGCTTGTAATACGGTGCTTTTGAATTTTTTACACCAATACCGTTATAAATTCTATTCAATAATTTTATTGTATTTTTAATTTTAACTGAATTATGCTCTGATGAAATTTTGATTTTTTTTGTTTTTTTGATATATTCTAATTTTATTAATTTTTCTACATCATCAATACAATTATTCAAAACTTCATTACCATCTGTATTTATATTTCTGGGACGCATTCCGTTACATTTTCCGCAACAATAAAATAAATTTTCCCAATTGTTTTTAAGTTCTGGGAAATTATTTTGCGGTTTAAAATGGTCTATTTGAAAATGAACCGGAACAAATTCTTCGCAAATATAACATAATACAAAAAAATCATTTCTTATTTTATCTTTAATGTCTTTGTCCTTGTGATTGAAAACTTTGTCTGGTGCTTTACTCTTTTTTATATTTATCATTATTGGTAAATGTATTCTTGGTTTTCTTTAAATTTATTAAAATATTTTTTTGAAATATAAGGAGTTATTTCATCAAGTTCTATTTCTAGTTCGGCAAGTATATTCTGGTCTTTTTCTGTTATTTTATTTTCTCTGTAAAGATTTATTAGACGTTCAAATTCATCAACTTTATTTTCAATTTGTTTGACATATTTTTTATCAAAATTAAAATAAAAATCGTTTAAATAAGAAGACGGAATTTCAGAAAAATCATCAGTACAAATACGATTTTCCAAGTCGTAAATTACAGCATTTGCAACAGAATTAAGAATAAATGAAGAATGCGTTGCAATGACAAACTGCATATGTGGAAACATTTTTATTAAGATAGGCATAATTTCTTTTTGCATAGAAATATGAAGATGCGCCTCAGGCTCGTCAATAAAAACAATTCCTTCGCTATTTTCTTTATATGGTTTGGCTTCGGTGCGCAAAATAAGTTCAAAAATTATTTTGAAGATAGCAGAATAACCAGCAGCCATTTCATCTAAATTAAACTCACTTCCGTTGGATAGTTTGATGGTAAAATTCATATTGTCGCCAAACTTAATTTTGCTAAGGTTCACATCAAAAGTTAAAGCATCGTCTTTGTAAATTTGTTTTAAGATTGAATGTATTTTATCGAAAAAACGATTTATTTTATTGGTCTCAATATTAGATTTTTTCTTATAGTCTAACCAAATAAGATATACCAACAAATCCAAACTTAAATCTTCTTTGGGCAACGTTTTAACTTGAAAATCAATGGGAACAATAGATTTTACAGGTTTTAGTTTGTGCTCTAATTTTCGCTCATCACCAAAAAATACAATTGAAAAAATACCAGCTTCGTATTTCATTCGTAAATCCAACAAATTCCTTTTTACATTAAATTTCAATTTATAATCATCGCCTTCATGCCAAAATTCTTTTTTCCCTTTCTCAGTAAAAATTTCATGAACAGGAATTTCAAGAATACGTTGAATATAGTTTTCAGATTCTTTAAGAACGCTTGTTTTCCCGCTAGCGTTCTTTCCAGTAAAAAACAAATGTTTCATTCTGGTTTTGGAAAGAGGTATTTTTATATCGCGTAAAAGACGAACATTTTTAATATCAAATTCAGAAATAAATGTTTTATGTTCAAAATTTGATATTTTATTTAAATTAATTATTGCAAAACTAAAATTTGGATCAATTTCAAGTGCGTGCATAAAATTCTTTTGTGCATTATCAGTATCTTTATAGACTTTATAATACAAAATTGCCAAATTATTATAAGCCTTTGCATAATTTGGATTTAATCTAATAACTTTTTTCAAGTTATTTACTGCAACTTTATAGTCTCCCCGTTCGTATGCGTTGTTTGCTTTTCTATAATAAAGTTCAGCCTTTTCTAATTTTTGTTTTTTTGTCATTTTTGTTTTTTTATAAAAGTATTTTAGTTCCTATAATTGAAATTGCAATAATAATTGCAAATATAGTTCCTCCGTATAGCCAATTGTACCAAAAAGTTAAATGAAATAACATGTTTTTGTTTTTAAGGTTTTTGTAACCCAATTTTTGATGATATTCCGTATGACAATTAGAGCATAATTCAGCTTTTTCATTAGTTTCACCAAAAGAACTTTTTGGTAAAATATGATGTGTTTGCAAATAATTATATTTTTTACATTTTTCGCAATATCCTTCTTTCATAATGATAATATTTTAAAACTAATTCTACATGCTGTTGTTTTTTCAGCTATTTCTATTGCTGGCAAAAACCCCATTTTTATTTTTTTTGGATTTTCAGAAAGTATTACATCAAAACCTTCAATAAATTTGTCTGTAATATCAAAATCAGAGTTAGACAACAAATTACTGTAAAGTTCAAAAAGTCCAGTTTTTTTGTCGCTTGCAAAACACGGTACAACTTTAAATGTTGTTCCGGTTTGTATTAAATCATCGTGATAACCCCATCCGATTTTTGGGTGAACAGATGCTTTTTCATTTTCTGGTATCATTTTCAAAAGCTCCTTTCTTACATTTTCTTTGTCATTCTCTGGTGCAAGCTCCAAAAGTCTTTTCAATTTTTCCAATGCAATATCTAATTTTTGTTTTTTTGTCATTTTTGTTTTTATAAAATTATTTTGTAATCATATTAATTTACTTAATCTTTTGGATAGTTACAAACAATAAAATTTAATACCAAAATTAGATAACATTACTTGTTTATGACTATCCATTTTTTTTCATATTGGGTGAACAACAAGAAGGACAAGTAATTTTTGACATAATTTTTATGCAAAGATAAAAAAAAATATTAATAAGTAATGGTTAAAAAATAACTTCATGATTTGTTTTTTGTAAAATATTTATTATCAGGTGTAAACCAATTCGTAATTCATAATTTATAATTCGTAATTTACTAAATAGCATTCCTTAATTAATACCACCAAAATTTAAAAATCAAAAATATAACTACCACTTTGGTACACTACAATAACCTTAAATCTTTTTTTTTATATAAATTTGCAAAATTCATTTTGATTTTTAACATTCAAAACTTACCTTTGTATTTTTTAAATAAAAAATTTTTATGAAAAAAGTATTCGAACAGAATAATAAAACAGAGGTTGAACAAGAGAAAAAAGAAATAAGACTAAATAAATATTTATCTAATTCTGGACTCTGTTCAAGACGAGAAGCTGATAAATATATTACTGCTGGATTGGTAAAAGTTAATAATAAAGTTGTAACCGAGCTTGGAACAAAAATTAATATCAGAGATATTATTATGTACAAAAACAAAATAATAAAATCTGAAAAGCTTGTTTATATAATTATGAATAAGCCAAAAGACACAATTACAAGCAACTCAGATGAATTTGACAGAAGAACTGTAATTGATTTACTAAGAAATAAAGTTAACCAAAGAATATATCCAATAGGACGCTTAGACCGTAATACAACTGGTGTTCTTCTGCTGACAAATGATGGTGATTTGACAAAAGAACTTACACATCCAAAATATCGAAGAAGAAAAATTTATCATGTCTTTGTTAATAAAAATGTAAGCAAAGAAGACCTGCTTAAATTAACAAAAGGAGTAGAACTTGACGATGGTATAATGCACTTTGATGCGATGAGTTATGTAAGCGGTGCAAAAAAAAACGAACTTGGTGTTGAAATACATTCTGGTAAAAATAGAATAATTAGGCGTATGTTCGAAAAACTTGGTTATGAGCTTGTAAAACTTGACCGTGTATATTTTTCTGGTCTGACAAAAAAAGGACTCAAAAGAGGAAGATGGAGATATTTAAATGAAAAGGAAATTGTAATGTTAAAAAGATTTAAAACAAATTAAAAAAAATTACATTTGATTTTGAAATTTTATTTATTTTAAATAAAATCTTTACTTTTGTTCGCATAATGCGGAAAAATGTAATTTAATTCTCTAACATATTAATACATAAAAAAATGGAAGTTAAAAAAAATCCAAAAGCGAACCTTGAGAAGTTAAAATTTATATTTTTACTTATTGGTTTTGTAGCAACTCTTAGCACTGTATATGGCTTTTTTAATTGGAAAAGCGATACAGGACAAACTGATGATTTAGGGCAGATTGATGCAATTGCAGATGATGAAATGGCTGAAATTACACGACAAGATAAACAGCCACCACCACCACCACCGCCAGAGCCTGAACAACAACAGCAAACAGAGATTATTAAAATAGTCGAAGATGACCAAGTGATAGACGATGAATTTGATTTTGATACTGAAGCTGATGAAGATACTGAAATAGAAATAGTTGAAGTCACTGAAGAAGAAGAAGAAGATGATGTTGTGTTTCTTATAGTTGAGAAAAAACCAGAATTTCCTGGTGGTGTACTTGCACTACGTAGATATATTGCAAACAATATTAACTATCCTGCAGTAGCTCGTGAAAACGACATTCAAGGAACTGTATATTTGAGATTTGTTGTTCTAAAAACAGGTAAAGTTGGTGCTGTTGAAATACAAAAAGGTGTAGACCCGTTACTCGACGAAGAAGCTAAAAGAGTAGTTAAAGGATTACCGAAATTTACACCCGGAAAACAAGGAGGAAAAAATGTAAATGTGTGGTTTTCGCTACCAATTAATTTTAAACTTAGTTAGTTTAATTATAAATTAGTAATTGTTAAAAAATAACTTTTTGATTTGTTTTTTGTAAAATACTTATTATCAGGTGTAAACCAATTCGTAATTCGTAATTTATAATTCGTAATTTACTTAATAAGTTAATAAAGCGTATATATAATCGTGACATTTTAATTAAAAAAGTGTCACGATATAAAATAATTACAAATATTATATCATTATTTATATGAACTTGAAGACGAGAATATCTGCATTTATAGAGCTTGGAAAAGTTTTGTACATAGAAAAAGATAATTTTATACCTAAAAATAAAAATACATGGTTTACAAAAGAAAATGTTGATTTTGCAATAACAGAAATAATAAAATCAATAGAAAAAGATAATATTGAAAAATGGATATCTAATTATCCAAATTTAAGAAAAAAAATAATACCAAGAAAAATTGGAGTAATTATTGCTGGAAATATTCCATTCGTTGGATTTCATGATTTTTTATCTGTTCTTATCTCTGGAAATATTTTTGTTGGAAAACAGTCTTCGAAAGAGGATAAATTATTGTCATTAATAATAAAATTTCTAATTGAAATAGAACCAGAGTTTAATAATTTTATTAATATTTGTAAAGAACGACTTACAGATTTTGATGCAGTTATTGCTACGGGCAGTAATAATTCTGCAAGATATTTTGAATATTATTTTGGAAAATATCCTAATATTATTCGTAAAAATAGAAACTCTGCGGCAGTTCTAACAGGCAACGAAACTGACGAAGAGCTAAAATTACTTGCCGATGATATTTTTATTTATTTTGGACTTGGATGCCGTAGTATTTCTAAATTATATATACCAGAGGGTTACGATTTTAGTAAAATTTATATAAACTCTGAAAAATATGATTATGTAAAAAACCATAACAAATATTCAAATAATTATGGTTATAATCGTGCAATTTATTTGATGAACAAAGATACTTTTTGGGACAACGGTTTTTTAATATTAAAAGAAAATAATATGTACACCTCACCTATTTCTGTTGTTTTTTTCGAGAATTATAAAAACTTGGCGACACTCAAAGAGCGTATTAAAATTGACAAAAATAATATTCAATGTATTGTTTCCAGAAAAGGAATAATAGAAAATGCCATTTATTTTGGACAAAGCCAAAAACCAAAATTATGGGATTATGCAGATAATATCGATACAATAAACTTTCTAACAAATATAGAATAATCAATGTACCGATAAATATAACAGGCAAAAATATTTTTATTTTTAAATATTAAAAATCACTTATTGTCAATCGTAAATCTGGTTCTGGTTCTGGTGATATACCCAGATTTAGATAGTCTCTTGCCGCGAGAGCTATCATTGCGGCATTGTCGGTTGCCCAGCGTATAGGTGGAAGACACAGTTCTACGTTCATCTTTTCACAAAGTTTTGCCGCTTCTGTTCTTAGCTGACGACTCGCCGCAACACCTCCTACAATTACAAATGCTTTTGATGGATATTTTTTTAATGCAAGCTGTGATTTCTTAATTAAAACCTCCATCACTGATTGAACAAATGAACTTGCAATATCTTCATTAACAACTGTTTTTGAATATAATAAATATCGAGAAACAGCAGATTTTAAACCAGAAAATGAAAATTCCAAACCTTTATTTAGCATAGGACGAGGAAATGGAATTGTTGGTTTTCCTTTAAATGCTAACATATCAACAGCATAACCACCAGGGTATCCCAAGCCAAGCATTCTACCAACTTTATCATAAGTCTCACCAACAGAATCATCGCGCGTGCCGCCGAGTAATTTAATTTTTGTTGTACTTTCCATATACGCAAGAAAAGTATGACCACCAGAGACAAGTAAAATTATAGCTGGATATTTTACTCTTTTCTTGCCAATATCAACACTTCGTAAATGACCTCGCAAATGATTTATACCAATAACTGGCTTATTCCACCCTAATCCTAATCCGGTCGCTGTATGCAAACCAGTTAATAATGAACCAATTAATCCAGGTCCTCGTGTTACGGCAATAGCTCTAAGGTCATCTGGTTTAACATTTGCAATTTTTAGTGCTTCATTAACCGCTGGAATTATAGCGACAACATGTTCTCGCGCTGCAAACTCTGGATATATTCCACCAAATTGTGAATGTATATCAGTCTGCGAAGATACTATTGACGATAATACTTCGCCATTAGAGTTTACAATAGCAACAGCTGTATCATCACACGATGTTTCTATTCCTAAAATAATATCATTCATTGTTTAATATTTTAAATAGTTCGATGCTCGAAATACAGCCTTCTCTTTCTATGCGCGGCGGTACAGAGCGACAATTAATAATAGTGGAAGCTAAATTTTCTATATGTCCTTTGTCAATAATTATATCTGGTAAACCGTTTAATTCTGAGAGTATTTCTGGAACAGTACTTGGTGTTTGTGATTGCCCATGTTTATTAGCACTTGTAACTAATAATGCTCCTGTTTTTTTCAAAATATTCAAAAGCCTTGTATTTTTAGGAATACGCACAGCAACTTCTTCTCTTCCTGACAACCAAGATAATAATGGAACTGTTTTAAATCCCAAAATTAATGTAAGCGCACCTGGAACAAAATGAGACGACAAAAGTTTTTTAGCATAAGAATTTATATCTAATCCTATATTTTCAATTTCATTGACCGAAGCTGTCATTATAGGCAACTTCCTATTTCTTGGTCGAGATTTAAGTTCATATATTCTGTTTACTGCATTCTCGTGTAACGGCGAAGCAGCCAATCCATAAACAGTATCGCTAGGCAACAAAACCACGCCACCGTTTTGTAAACTTTCTATTATTTTATCTGTATTAATATTCATTTTGATTAAATTAAAATATTATATTTGATTTTTTTTTATAAAAATAATTAATTTTAGCTTGTATTTTATCTGTTTATAATTTTTCAAAAATCTACATTGATAATTTTATTTTATCAATAATATTTTTTTCTTTTTATAGTTTTATGTTCTAATTTGTTTTTCAAATCTATTAAAAAATTCATTTAATTTCGTTAAGTATTTCAAAATCAGTAAATTAATCAATAATTTAAAATTGCAAAAACAATAAAGTTTGCATTATTTATTTTGTTATTTTTACAAAAATAAAATATTTTTTATTCAATAACAAAAAATAAAACATTGATTATATATATGAAACTTTTTTTTTTTGCAAAAAAAAAAAAGTTTATATCTTTGCACTCAGAAAAAGAGTAAAAATAATTATTAATAATACAAAGTAATGAAAAGAACATACCAACCATCAAAAAGAAAAAGAAAAAATAAACATGGTTTTAGAGAAAGGATGTCAAGTAAAAATGGAGCCAAAATAATTAATAACAGAAGAAGAAAAGGCAGAAAAAAATTATCTGTTTCCGATGAGAGAAGACATAAAATTTAAGATGAACAAAGAGAGTAAATCAAAATAAATGTATTTTTTAGTTTGCTTACAACGCTTGCATTGTTGTATCTACAATTAAGCAAGCGTTTGTATAATTTATAACAATATTTCTGTATTTATATTATTGTTATGAGTTGTAGAGTTTTAATATTGTGTTTAATATAAAAATCTCTCAAACATTGTAATATTCAATTTAAAATCATTTTTTTCAAATATTAAGATTATCTAATTATGTCAAAAAATAAAAAATTTACAGAAAATGCCAAAGGATTTTTATCTTCTTGGAAAGATGATTATGCAGATAAAAATAAAGATATTATTGAAAGAAAGAAAAAACGAGATGAAGAAACAGAAGAATTAAAACAAAAAATATTCGAGCAGTTTGAAGAAATAAAAACCGATTTTAAAGGAATTGCAAAAGATATTTATGATAATTTAAATCATGAATTTAAATGTTTTTTGACTGCAGTAGAAGAAGGTACAGCAACTGTTACAAAAAAATTGGAACTTGAAAAACGTCTCGAACAAATGAAAATGTTTTTGGAAGCAACAGGAGATAAAAGTGCAGTGAAATTTAACAAAATTGCCAATGAAATGAAATCTAAATTATCAGATTTTGATATTGAATTACCTTCGAAAAAGGTCAATTCTATCGAAAATAATACAAACAAAAATCATGATAATATAAAAAAATTATTTGGAGATGTTTAGTAATCATTAAAAAATAACTTTCTGATTTGTTTTTTGTAAAATACTTATTATTAGATGTAAACTAATTCGTAATTCATAATTTATAATTCGTAATTTCTTAGGTATTTATTTGAAATCTTTATCATTAATTAGTATAATCGTTATTTGCAACAATGAAAAATAAAATAAAATATTCCTTTATTATTCCTGCATATAATGAAGAATTAAATATTCCATCAATTTATAAACGAATTGTTGAGTTCTCAAAACAATTACATGATACATGGGAATTGATATTCATAAACGATGGAAGCACTGATAATAGCTTAAAAGAGCTTGTCAAATTATCAGATAACAATAAAAATATTAAATACATAAATTTAAGTCGTAATTTTGGTCATCAGGCTGCATTATCTGCTGGATTGAAATATGCTTCTGGTGATGCTGTGATATCAATGGATTGCGATCTGCAAGACCCACCAGAAGTAGTCAAAAAAATGATTGATAAATGGAAAGAAGGATTTGATATTGTTTATGCAAGAAGACAGAATTTTCGTAAAGATAATTTTATAAAAAAAACCGGTTCTAAATTTTATTATCGCTTGCTCGGAAAATTTGCAAACATTAATATACCAAGAAATGTTGGAGATTTTAGATTAGTCGATAAAAAAGTTTTGAGAGAGATAAACAAAATGCCAGAACATTCGAGATATTTACGCGGAATGGTAGCATGGACAGGCTATAAACATACTTTCGTTGATTATTTTCGTCCAGATAGACAACAAGGAGAATCAAATTATACAATTGGAAAACTCGCAACACTTGGAATGGACGGAATGTTTAATTTCTCAGTCCTGCCACTTAGACTTGGATTCTTGCTTGGTATTATTAGTATTGTTATAGGTTTTATACTTTTAACTTATCAGATATTCGATTCGGTTGTAAATAATATTTATTATCATTTATACAAATGGTTATCTGTTATGCTTTTCATTTTTATGGGTTTTTTATTTATGCTGATGTGGATCATCGGAGAGTATATTGGTAAAATATACGATGAAGTAAGAGACAGACCACTTTATGTTATTGAAAATATGATAAATTTTTAAAATTCTCATATAGTGGTTAGTGGCTATTTGTTGTTATCTATTTTTTCAAAATAGTAATTCCTTGATTTTCAGCACTTAAATATTTTGATGCGTGCCATATTATTAGTAACTTTTGTAAAACTGTAAGAAGCAAAAACTAATTTATACAGAATACTAATTTATTATTTAATGATTACTTATTATTAAAAATATATATAAAAACAATGTCAGTAGAAAAAAAACAGCTCAACTTTATTGAGCAAATAATCGAAAGTGATTTAAAATCAGGAAAACACAAAGAAATATATACAAGATTTCCTCCCGAACCTAATGGATATTTGCACATCGGACATGCAAAATCAATATGTCTAAATTTTGGAATCGGCAAAAAATATAAAGGAAAAACAAACCTGCGCTTTGATGATACAAACCCTGCAAGAGAAGAAATAGAATATGTAGAATCGATAAAAAAAGACGTTAAATGGCTTGGATTTGATTGGAACGAAGAAGTGAAATTTGCATCTGATTATTTTGATATACTTTACGAATGGGCATTGGAATTTATAAATAAAGGATTGGCTTATATAGATGACCAAACAGCAGAAGAAATATCTGCAACACGCGGTACGCCGACAAGACCAGGAAAGAAAAGTCCATTTATAAATAGAAGTATCGAAGAAAATTTGGATTTATTTATAAGAATGAAAAATGGAGAATTCAAGGACGGTGAAAAAGTTCTGAGAGCAAAAATAGGAATGGACTCACCAAATATGCACATGCGCGACCCAGTAATGTACAGAATAAAACATACAGAACATCACCGAACAGGAAACAAATGGTGTATCTATCCAATGTACGATTTTACTCACGGACAATCTGATTATATCGAAGGAATAACACATTCTATTTGCACTTTGGAATTTGAAAACCACAGACCACTTTATGATTGGTTTATAGACAAAATTTATGATAAAAAACTCACAAGACCACGACAAATAGAATTTGCAAGACTTAATTTGAGTTACACAATTATGAGTAAAAGAAAACTTGCAAAACTTGTTGAAGAAAAAATCGTTGCCGGATGGGACGACCCAAGAATGCCAACAATCTCTGGACTAAGAAGACGTGGTTACACTCCGAAATCGATACGAAATTTTGCAGATAAAGTTGGAATTGCAAAACGTAATAATATTATTGATGTAGCACTGCTTGAATATAGTATTCGTGAAGACCTGAACAAAACTGCTCAAAGAGTTATGACAGTTATAGACCCGCTTAAAGTTACAATCACAAATTATCCAAAAGATAAAAGCGAAATGATCGAAGCTGTAAATAATCCAGAAGATGAAAGTATGGGAAAACGAAATGTTCCATTTTCAAGAACTATATACATAGAAAAAGAAGATTTTAGAGAACAGGCAAATAGAAAATTTTATCGTCTAAAACCAGGAAAAGAAGTCAGACTTAGATATGCTTATTTTATTAAGTGTAACGAATTTATAAAAAATGAAAACGGTGAAGTAATTGAATTGCTTTGTACTTATGACCCCTTATCGAAAGGAGGAAAATCTCCTGATGGACGTAAAGTAAAAGGTACATTACATTGGGTATCAGTCGAGCATGCTTTGAATATCGAAATAAGACAATATGACAGATTGTTTTCTATTGCAAATCCAGATGGAAATAAAAATAAAAAATTTAATGAATTTATAAACAAAGATTCGCTTATTTTATTGAAAAATTGTAAAGCAGAACCTTTTTTATCTAATGCAAAAGATGAGGATAAATTTCAGTTCGAAAGAAAAGGTTATTTTTGTGTAGATAAAGACTCTACTGAAAATAATTTAATTCTAAATAGAACAGTAACATTAAGAGATAACTGGAGTAAACGTAAAATTAATTTTAAGAAAAGTTAAAAAGTTAAGATGATTTTTTGATAATATAATGAAAAAGATTATTTATCTTTCCAATTTTGTTTTAATGATTTTTGTCCATATTTTATAACCTTTTTCGTTAAGATGAAGTTTGTCACGAATAAAAATATCTTTTCTAATTTCTTTATTCTCGTCCAACATCGAGCTACTTACATCTATATAGTTTATTTTATTGTTCTTTGTTGTATATTTTTCTATAATTAAGTTTGTTGCATTCATTTTTGTCCATAAATGTTTTCTTGCAATTGACGGTTTTATAGAAACAAAAAAGATATTTGTCTTTGGCAGATAAAATTCAGTCATTTCAACAAATATTTTTAAAGTTTCAAGTACATCTTGTGGACTTACAGACCCAGAGGTTAAATCATTTTCACCTGCATAAATAACAATTCTTCTTGGTTTGTAAGGAAGCAATATTCTGTGGAAATAATGTATTATTTCAGGAATTGTTGAGCCTCCGAATCCTCGTCTTATAACAGGCAGAGTTCCCATATCATTTTGCAAAGTTTCCCATTTGCGAATACTCGAACTACCTATAAAAAGTATTTCATTTCCGATAAAAGAACTTGTAGAATCTAATTTTTCAAATTTTAGGATTTCTTTTTCAAAACGATTCAAATTTGATGTATCAGCAAATTCAGCTAATCTTTGTTCGTAAATAAAAGTATCTTTTTGTAATTTAGTTACTAAGATTGTATCTTTAAAAAAAAATTCTTCTTCGTTATTTTGTGAACTTCCGCTAAGAAAATTGCACGAAAAAAATCCGTAAAGAAATACAAATATTAACAGTTCAGATATTTTTTTCATAAATCTATATATTTTTGTAATTTAAATTACTGTCGGTGTAGTTTAAAACCACGCCGACAGTTTATACTTATAAAATTGGATACATTAAGCATGAAAGATTTTTTTTAATTTTAAAAAATCTTTTACACAACTTATAAAATTTGCATTTGCAAGTAGTAAACTCCTGCTCCTGCAAGATATCCAGATAATGCCAAAAGACTTATTTTTTTCATATACCAAATAAAATCGATTTTTTCCATTCCCATTGCAGCAACGCCAGCCGCCGAACCTATAATTAAAAGACTACCACCAGTTCCTGCACAATATGCAAGGAATTGCCAAAACTGACCGTCCACAATAAAATCTGCTTCAAAACCAGTTGCGCCTGCAAGTTCAATATTATACATACCTATTGCTCCTGCAACAAGCGGAACATTATCAACAATTGAAGAAAGAACACCTATTACAAGATTAATTAAGTAAATATTTTCGAGTTCTTCTTTAAGAAAATTAGCCAAAATACCAAGATGACCAGCCGATTGCAAACTCGAAACAGCTAATAAAATACCAAGAAAAAAGAATACGGTAGGTACATCAACCTTTGTAAGAATTTTCGTAACATGTAATCGTTCGAATGCCTCTTGTTTGCCTTCTTTTAGATGTCCAGCTGTTCCTACATATTTTTTTATATCATGCCAGCGGTGAAGTATTTCCGTAACTACCCACAAATTACCCAAACCAAGTAACATACCCAAGTAAGGCGGCAGATGTGTATAGGTCTTAAATATCGGAACAAACAATAGTGAAACTACACCGAGAATAAGTATAGATACTTGTTGCCTTTTGGATACAAGATCAACAATTCCCTCTTTGTCGGGACGAGTTATATTTCCTTTTACAGTAAATGAAACAATTATTAGAGGAACAATCATAGTTACAAGACTTGGCAAAAATACATAAGCAATAATTTTTCCTGCCGTTACCTGTCCGCCTATCCAAAGCATTATTGTTGTTACATCTCCGATTGGCGACCATGCTCCGCCAGCATTTGCGGCAAGAACTACCATACTTGCAAAAAACCAGCGAGTTTTTTTATCATCGATTAATTTACGCAACAAAGCCACCAGAACTATTGTTGTTGTAAGATTATCCAAAGCTGCTGACATAAAGAACGTCAAAAAACTTAGTATCCAAAGAAGTTTTACCTTGTTTGTTGTCTTTATTTTGTCTGTAATAACTTTAAAACCCTGATGCTGGTCAATTATTTCTACGATTGTCATAGCTCCGAGCAGGAAGAAAAGTATCTCTGATATTTCACCAAGATGATGTAGAATTTCATGTCTTGAAATAAAATGTGTCATCTCTTGTTGTAGGCTTCCTGCCGCTTCTGGATTATCTACCGCTGTCCTAACTAAATCTGCAACCTCAGGCTTACTACCAACAAAATCCCTCCAAGCACTACTAATAAATTCTCCCGATTCGTTTACCATACTCAAAATATCATAGCTGCCAAGTATGTAAACTACCCATGTCAGGACACCGATTAATAATGCTGGTGCCGCCTTATCTATCCGCAGCGGATGTTCAAAAGCTATTGCTGCATAGCCAAGAACAAAAATAAGTATCATTAAAATAAACATAAATGATTGATTTTAATTTGTATAAAATTAGTTTAAATAAAAAAAATTTTTGCAAATATAAATATGTTAATTAGATAATTGAAATATTAATTATTTTTTTTTATTAACATACAATAAACCTTTCATATTATTGAATAAACGAACTGGCACTGAATTTAACAATAATATTTTTATCTATAAGCTTTTACAAGCTGAAAAGTTGTAATACATTTATAAACCATAATTTTTTAGATATTCTTCTGAAAACTCTACAGATTTTCAAAACTCAATGATAAATAATCCTTAAAAAATAACTTATGATTTGTTTTTTGTAAAATATTTATTATCGGTTGTAAACCAATTCGTAATTCATAATTTATAATTCGTAATTTACTAAGTAATACTGTGTTTTTTTTGATATATTTTTGTGCCTGTTTGTATGCGATTAATTTTGTTATTCCATTTAACAGATAGTATCTTGTTATCTTTCCTTTTCTACTCCCGAATTTAGCAAGCCATTGAATTATTGAGTGGTTAGTTATTAGTTTATATGATATGTTATGTTTTTAGAACGATTAAAATTCACTATTTTCAAAATAGTAGTTCCTTGATTTTTAGAACTTAAATATTTTGATGAGTTTGCCATAAAAAACTAATTTTGGAGAAGATATTGAAATTAATAATTAATCAATAGTTAGTTACATTTTTGTATAATGTATTGATTTCAATTTGTTATTAAAAAAAACAATATAATCTTATAAACAATTGTGTTTCAATAACTTATACTATTGTTAAAAAACAATGAACTATTATGATACAAGTTATCTAAAAAAAAACTAAAAATTTGATACGTTTATTTTATAAACATAAAATAAAAATTATTGTATCTTAAAAAAATATTTTAAATTTGCCAAAAATATAATTGAAAGTATGCCTATTGTATAAAATTTTTTTATAGATGAAACGAACAAGAAAAAAACAATCTTTCAAAAAAAAACAGATAGATAAACAAAAACCTAAAAATAAAAAAAATATAAGCCAGAATAAACAAGATTATAGTTTTTTTCTGCAACATAAAGAAAAATTAATTATAACAGCAATTAGTTTGCTTTTTATTTTGGTTGGTAGTTCTGGTTTGGGAAAGTTTTTTACAAGCGATGAAACAGCTTGGTTTTACAGCTGGGTTCGACAATATTGGAACGCATATCTAAGCGGAGATTTTGAGAAAACAAATTTTGCAGATTATCCTGGTGCATTGCACAGTTTTTTATGCGGAGCAGTAAATATATTTCTCGACCAAAGAGAATATCTAAGCTACGATAAAGTTGAAACCTACTTGTTCTGGTGGCGATTTCCAGTTTTAATTTTTAATGCTGTTTCCTTAATTGGTATTTATTATTTGTTAAAGAATTTTTTCACGCAAATTCAATCTTATATTACAGTTTTTTTAATTGCATTTTCGCCATTCTTAATGGGAATGTCTCGTATAGTTAATTCAGATTCGCTACTTTGGAGTACAGCTCTTATTTCAATATTAGCATATATTGTTTTTGTCAGAGAACATAAAAATAAATACTTGATAATTTCAGGTGTATTCATGGGAATGGCACTCGCCTCAAAATATAATGCAATATTACTGTTTGTATATCAACCAATTATATTAATATTTGAATTTTTGTTTGATAAAACAAGCAAGCAAACATTTAAGAAAATTGTTACTAAAACTTTGTTTATTTGGATAATTGCTTTTGCTGTATTTTCAATATTCCTACCAGCTGTTTTTATAGACCCAAGCCTTTACAATGGTAAAATTTTTAGACATTTTATTAAAAATCCAGTGTTTATTTTTACAATAGTTTTTATTATCGTTGATACTTTTTTATTGAAAAATAAAATATTAATTTTCTTTAAAGAAAATATTGACTTAAAAAAATATTTAATAAAAATTATTCCAACATTATTTTTATTATTAATTATTGTTGCACTTATTATTAAATATTTTGATTTAAAACCAGATATTTGGAGAGTACCTGTTGAACAGTGGAAAGTTCCTTATGGCAGGGCAATGTACGAAAACTTAATATCATTTTTTGCATCACAACAAATTGTTGTAGTTGCTGGTTTTCTATTATTTTCAATAGTTAGCTTATTGCGAACCAGAAAAAAATTAGATTTTACTTTACCATTACTGATGCTTGTTTTTGTATTTTTATTTATTATTGGAACAACATTGAAACATTCTAATGCTGCTGGACACAGATACATAATAATGCTTTATCCTTTTGCTTTAATAATTGCAGTTTGGACATTTTCTTTTTTCAAAAAGAAGTATATTATATTTGCATTAATCGCTTTATTGTCTGTTATTGATACAGCAATGCTTTATCCTAAATATTATATTTTTTATCGAAATACAGAATACCTTACTAACGAGCATAAAGTGATTGCATGGTCTATAGGTGGATACGATTTAGCTCAGGAATTAAACAAATTGCCAAATGCTGAGCGTCTTAAAGTTTATGCAGACCGATACAGTTTTAAACATTTTTTCAAAGGATTTACAGAAAATATTACAGGTAATACAAAGGGCTCAAAATTAAAAGAGTTCGATTATTTGTGTTTGAGTAAAGCAGGTAGTTCGCAAGTTCCGATGTCTCCTCCACTTGAAGATTATTACGAAATGCCGAAAGATTCATTTAAATATCTTGTTGGAGATAAAAATAAATGGTGGATGGGACTTGTTAAAGTAGATAAAAACAAAAAAGAACCGACAAGGTTAAATTCTTTTGACCCTGAATTTTATTTAAGTCAAACAAATACTTTTACAATAGCTGTATGGGAAAAACATCTTATTGACAATCCAGGAAATATTATGTATATTGGAGAGAACTATAATACTGGAATTATATATAAAATAGAGAACGGCAGGTTTAAGGCTAGATATGGAGAAACTGAAATTTTTAAATCAGATACACTTCCGTTAAATAAATTAAACAACATAGCAGTCCAACACATAAACAAAGATACTATGCAAATTTTTAAGGCTTGGATAAATGGCGAAAAAGTAATTTCTGAAACAGTAAGAAATAAAAAAACTTTAAAGACAAAATTTTTTGCCGCTATTGATTTTAAAGGTTTAACAAATGATGTAAGAATTTATAACCGAGAACTATCTGACGAGCAAATAAAAGTAATTTACAACGGTGGAGAAATGACAAACGAACAGGAATTGACTTACAAAGGAGAAAAATTTAATCCAGCACAGCATTTTACAAGAAAACCAAAAAATGAAAGTGAAAAATAAAAAATTTTAAACATTATTACATTGACAAAGAAAATAAAAAAAATCTGTTTCGTAATACCACGAACGTATTATCTTTTTAATCAGGATATTAAAAATATTGCCGATAAAGTAGGAGGAGCTCAAAAACAAGGATATTTAATCAGCATTAAACTTGCTGAAAATAAAAAATTTGAAATTCATTTTTGCGTTGCCGATTTCGGACAAAAGAAAAAAGAAACTCATAATAATATTACTGTTTGGAAATCATTTAATTTTAATGATTTTATTATAAAAAGAATAATCGTATTTTTTAAAACTTTAATGAAAATTAATGCAAATATTTATGTTTTCAGAGCAGCGGATGTTGGAGTTACATTTGCTACATTATTTATTAAGTTTTTTTTGAAAAAAAAAATATTTTATATGCTTGCCCATAATACTGAAACTAACTTTAAAGATTTAAAAAAAATGTCTGGTTTTTTGGCAGCTATCACAATGCCGTTTACGTATAAATATGCCGATATTTTAACAACACAATCACAAGAACAATACGATTTATTTGCTAAATTCAGAAAAAGAAAACCAGATGCTATTATTAAAAATATAATACCAGTAAAAAATCAAATTATAAAAACAGAAAATTATATTTTATGGGTAGGTAGATTAGATAAAATAAAAAAACCAGAAATGTTTTTAAAACTTGCCGAAAAATTTACCAACGAAAAATTCGTTATGATTGCTCCTGTTGTAAGAGATTTTATTGGATACGGGAACAAAATAAAGAAAGAAGCAAAAGCTATTAAAAATCTTAAATATATTGATTTTGTAAAACCAGAAGAAATTGAAAATTTCTATTTGAATACAAAAATATATGTAATAACATCAGATTCCGAAGGCTTTTCAAATACAATGGCAGAAGCAATGGCTACAAAATGTCCAGTATTAAGTTACAAAGTAAATCCTGATAATATTTTAAAAAATGCAGGTTTCTGTGCAAATGGAAATATAGAAAAATTCTATACTTCTTTTAAAAAACTTTTAGAAAACAAAAAATTAAGAAATAAGTTTGGAACAAACGGATACAATTATATAAAAGAAAATCATCGAACAAATATAATTATTGAAAAAATTATAAAATTATTATAAGATTGAAAAACCGTTTATTCATCGCAAAAGTAAGTAATAAATAAATAGTAAATAATAAATTGTTTATGTGTGGAATAACTGGATTTAATTGGAGCAACAGCAATAAAATAAAAGAATTAACAGAGACTTTAAAACACCGAGGTCCTGATGATACTGGATATTTTATAGATAAAAAAATTAGTTTCGGACAAAAAAGACTTTCAATATTAGACCTTTCTGTTGCAGGACACCAACCGATGTTTTACTCGCCACCAAAAGGAGCATTTTCAGAAAAATACAGAAAAGAATTAATGCCAACTGCCGACATAGGAATTGTTTTTAACGGCGAAATTTATAACTTTAAAGAAATACGACAAGAATTAATCAATAAAAATTACAAATTTACAACAAATTGTGATACCGAACTTGTATTGGCTGCATACTGTGAATGGGGGCAAAATTGTGTTGAAAAATTTAACGGAATGTGGGCTTTTTGTATATACGACAAAAAAAAAGAAACCCTGTTTTTATCTCGTGACAGACTTGGCATTAAACCATTATATTACTATCAATCAGGCAATAAATTTGTATTTTCATCTGAACTTAAAGCCTTTTTTAAATTAAAAATCCCTTTTGAAATTAATAATGATTCATTAAATCATTTTTTTATTTTTAGTTGCACGCCACCTGATTATTCGATTATTAAAAATGTAAGGAAATTACAGGCTGCCGAAAATTTAATATACAGTATCAGAGAAAACAAAATAATTTCAAAAAATAAATACTGGAACACAAAATTTTCAGAAAATAAAATTACGGAACAAAATGCTGAAAAAAAAATATACAATCTTATTGATGATTCTGTAAAAAAACGACTTCTTTCTGATGTTGAAGTGGGGGCTTTTCTGTCGGGCGGTCTTGACAGTTCAATAATTGTATATTTTATGAAAAAATATACAGAAAATTTAAAAACTTTCTCAATAAAATTTGATTACAATGATTTTAACGAATCAAACTATGCAAGAATTATTTCTAAAAAATTCGGAACAAAACATTATGAAATAAGTTTTACAGCAAAAGATATAAAAAAACTTATAGCAGAACTTCCACATTTTTACGATGACCCTTTCGGAGATGAATCTATGATACCTACTTATTTGGTTTCAAAAATAGCATCAAAGCATGTAAGCGTTGTTTTATCGGGAACAGGAAGCGATGAAATCTTTGGCGGATACAGCAGATATAAAGAATATTTAATTCTTAAAAAATTAAAAACACAACCAGCTATCTTAAAAAAAATATTAATTAATATATATAAACAAATAAATTTCGATAAAGCAAGTAAATTACAAGAACTTCTTTTTTCAAATAATGATAATGAACTTTATATAAAATTATTAAGCGATTTGTTCAGAGGAAATGACTCTATAAATATTGATTTGAATAAAATTAAATATCTTGAAAAACTTTTTAATCAAAAAACCAGTCTTAATAGCATTTTAAATTTTGACCAAAATCATTACTTATCAGAGGATTTACTCATTAAAGAAGACAGAGCTACTATGGCACATAGCCTTGAAGGACGAGTGCCATTTCTTGACCACCGTATAGTTGAATTTGCAAATAGTTTACCAGAAAAATTAAAATTGAAATTTAGAACAGAAAAATATATTTTGAAAAAAACATTCAAAAATAAACTGCCTTCCGAAATTATAAATCGGAAAAAACAAGGTTTTGGCGTGCCACTAAAACATTATTTCAGAAACGAAATCAAAAGTTATGCAGAGTCTATAATTTTTGATTTTAATGATTTTCAGTATTACGATAAAAAAATAGTCAGAGAAATATGGAATTTACATCAATCAAAAAAAACTGATTATGCCTCGTTTTTTTGGAACATAATTATTTTTAATAAATGGTATAATAAATGGAAATATGAAACAATTTGATTTTGGAGAAAACTGGAAGAATTTTTCAAAAAAAGCAATGTCCGAAAAAAATAAAGAACAAGCAAGAATTGATTTTTCGGAGCTTACAGAGAAGATAAACTTAACCGATAAAACATTTTTAGATATTGGTTTCGGACAGGGATTGAGTTTATTAATTGCTACTGAAAACTTAGTAATACCAGTAGGGTGCGATATTAATCCGAAATGCAGTTCGGTATTAAATTATAATCGCAATTTTTTTAAAAATATTGAAAATGTTAATATTCCAATAATTACTGGTTCTATTTTAGAAGATGAAACAATAAAAGAGATAAAAAATAATTCTAATAAATTTGATGTTGTTCATTCGTGGGGAGTTTTACATCATACAGGAAAAATGTGGAAAACAGTTAAAATAGCTTCCAGTTTAGTTGATAAAGAAGGTTATTTAATAATTGCTATTTACAATAAACATTGGACAAGTAAAATATGGAGGACAGTGAAAAAAATATATAATTTTGTGCCTAAATTTTTCAAAAAAATTATGTTATTCACTTATATTCCTCTTTTATTTATCAGAACAATTATTTCTGGAATAAAAAACTTTCGACAAATACGCGGTATGGATTTTTATTATGATGCAATAGACTGGCTTGGCGGTTATCCGTATGAGTACGCATCAAAACAAGAAATAATAGATTTTTTAAAAAATGACTTTGAACTAATAAAATATATTCCAACTTGGGGCTTCTCTGGTTGCAATCAATTTGTTTTTAAAAGAAAAAATTCAAGATAAAATTGTTTATATTAGATTTTGTGATAATATGTATAAATTTTATACAAAAATATAAAATAGATAAAAATATGAAAACAAATAGTCCATTAATAAGTATTATAACAGTAGTATTTAACGGAGATGAATATCTTGAACAAACAATCCAAAGCGTTGTTAATCAAACTTATACTAATATTGAATATATTATTATTGACGGAGGTTCTACGGATAAAACAATTGATATTATTAAAAAACATGAAAAAAATATTGATTTTTTTATCAGCGAATCTGACAATGGAATATATGATGCAATGAATAAAGGTATAAAAAAAGCAAAAGGAAAATATATAGGTTTGTTAAACAGTGATGATTATTATGAAAGAGATGCAGTAGAAATAATTGTTAACGAAATAAATATTCAAGCTGATTTTGATATTTTTTTTGGCAATGCACATATTATAAACGAATATATACAAAAGAAAAAATTACAAACAAAAATGCGAGGTAAAAATATGGAAAAAGGTTTTTCAATTTTTCATCCTACTGTTTTTGTAAAAAAAGAAACATATACAAAATATGGAATGTTTGATATATCATTCAAAATAGCGGCTGATTATGAATTGTTACTCAGGTTTTATAAAAAAAATTGTAAATTTTTCCATATAAATAAAACAATTACAAATTTCAGAGAAGGTGGAATGAGTTATTACAACAAAGACTCGGCACAAGAACAATTCCGCATACACATGAAACACACAAATTTTTTCAACGCATATTTTGCAAAAACAAAACTTAAAACAAAGGAATTACTTCAAAAAATATTTAAGAAATTACTTGGCAAAAAAAAATATCATAATTTAAGATATAAATTTAGTTAAAATAGAACAATGAAAAAACAAAAATGGTTCAAAATGCTTATTTATGCACAAAATATTAATTTAGTTTTGTGCGTAAACAATTGTAATGAACCACAAAAATATAAAATTATACATAATTATGCTATCTAATAATTTTTAACCTTTCTGACAACATCTATAACTGTTCCATCGACCCATTTTATTGCTGCAATAATTCTATCTTCAAAAACAGGTTTTTTCGGTACACCGCAAATTGCTTCTGCTTCAGCTTTTAGTTCGTGAATTGTTCTTATTGGCAATCCAGAACCCTTTACAGCTTCAATCAGGTCGGCTCTTAACGGATTTATTGCAATTCCACGCTCAGTAACTATTACATCAATTAATTCACCAGGTCCGACAAGAGTTGTTACCTCATCAATAATAACTGGTATTCTGTTTCTGAAAAGTGGTAAAGGTAAAATCACGGTCTTGCTAAAAAGACAATTTTGCCAGCCTCCTATTCCATGCAATAACTGTCCATCAGAGTGCGTACAAACATTTCCATTGAAATTTACATCAACCTCAGTAGCACCAAGTATTACAACGTCAACCATACCAGCAAAATTTCCTTTAGCATGATAATTATAACTCGTAAAAGGACTCGTCCATACATGATTCTGATTATCTCGCATAGAGCGTACACCATCTAAATCAAATGTTTGACCATCAAGTATATATTCAATCAACCCTTCTTCAAGCATACTGACAAGATATTTATTGCTACCGCCCCTTGCAAAACGTGCTTTAATATTTCGTTTCCGCATAATATCGCCAAAATATTTACCAACAGCAAGAGCTGTTCCGCCTGCACCAGCCTGAAATGAAAACCCTTCTTTTATAATCCCAGCAGCATCACAAAACTTGGCTGTCATCTCAGCAAGCAATAATCTATCTGGACTTTTGGTAATTTTTGTTGTTCCTGATATTATCTTTTCTGGCTCACCAACCTTCTCAACTTTTACTGTGTAATCAACATAATTTCCCTGTATTTGCCATGGAACACAAGGAAATGGCACCACATTATCAGTTACAACAATTACTTTGTTTGCATATTGCGAATCGCCAAGAGCAAAACCAAGTAAACCACTTGCAGATGTTCCATTAACACCATTTGCATTGCCAAAAGAGTCAGCCGTACCAGCAACAATAATTGTAATATCAATTTTAACATCTCCATCTTGAATTGCCTGATAACGTCCTCCATGTGAACGCAATACAGCAGTTCCTTTCATCTTGCCTTCCGATGTAAATTTCCCAAGTGGGCCATTCATACTTCCTTCAATTCTATTGATTGTACCGTCCTCAAGATATTTAGTAAGATAAGAATGACACGGAAAAGATGCTGAAGGAAACCAGCGCAAATCCTTTACACCAAGTTCTTTTACAATATCAAATACCATATTCATAATTATATCACCATTGCGAAAATGATGATGAGAAGAAATTGTCATACCGTCTCGCAAACCAGATTTTATTAATGCCTCTCTTAGGTTAGCAACCTGTTTGTTACCATCAGAAGGATAATCTGCAAAACGTGAAATCTTAGTACTATGTTTTCCTGATTCAGGTTTATATTTCCCAACTCCCTGAAAAGGAACATGTCTTTCTCCGTTTATAACATTAGGTACAAGTCGACCAACTGCATTTCTTAATAATTCTGACATAAGTAGTTTATTATTAATTATTATTTTTTATATTAAATTAAATAACTGACTATAAAATAAAAGCTATATATTTTGTAAAATCAAAAAAATTATAAGGCGAATTTATATTATTTTATTAATGTTTTTTTTAATAACAAAATTTTATTTTCTTCTTCTCTTCCATTTATTTCTTCTCTTATTTCTCATTGCTTTTGTCATTTTGTTTCCTCCAGAATATTTTTGCATAATTTTTCTTGTATCTGCAAATTGTTTTATTAATCTATTTACCTCTTGCATATTTGTTCCGCTTCCTTTTGCTATACGTTGTCTTCGGCTTCCATTGATGATTTTAGGATTTTCACGTTCTTCTGGAGTCATTGACAATATTATTGCTTCAATATTTTTAAATACATCTTCATTAATATCGGTATCTTTAACAATTTTTTTCATACCAGGAATCATACCAACAAGGTCTTTTATATTACCCATTTTTTTGATTTGCCTTAGTTGTTTAAGAAAATCATTAAAATCAAACTGATTCTTGGACAAGCGTCTTTGCAATATACGCATATCATCTTCGTCAATTTGTTCCTGTGCTTTTTCAACAAACGAAACAATATCTCCCATACCGAGTATCCTGTCAGCCATCCTTTTGGGATAGAAAACATCAAGAGCTTCAATTTTCTCACCAACACCCACAAACTTTATAGGCTTTTTTACAACTGTTCTAACAGACAGAGCAGCACCACCTCGTGTATCACCGTCTAATTTTGTAAGAACCACACCATCAAAATTTAATATATTATTAAATTCTTTGGCTGTATTAACGGCATCTTGTCCAGTCATCGCATCAACAACAAAAAGAGTTTCTTGTGGAGTAACAGCTTTCTTTATGTTACTTATCTCTCTCATCATTTTCTTGTCGATGGCTAAGCGACCAGCAGTATCAATTATTACAACATCAATACCTTTTAATTTTGCATCTGATATTGCAGACTTTGAAATTTTTACAGGATTTTTATTCCAATCCTCAGCATAAACTGGAACATTTATTTGTTGGGCAAGTATTTTTAATTGTTCAATTGCAGCAGGACGATAAACATCACCTGCAACAAGCATTACTGATTTGTTTTTTTTATTTTTTAAAAGATAGGCAAGTTTTGCTGAAAAGGTCGTTTTACCTGAACCCTGCAAACCAGTGACAAGAATCACAGCTGGGTCTCCAGTTGTATTAATACCAACTTGCTCGCCACCCATTAATTTTGTAAGCTCATCGTGTACTATCTTTATTATTTGTTGTTTGGGATGAACAGATTTTAATACATTTTCGCCTATTGCTTTTTCTTTTACTTTATTTGTAAAATCACGTGCAATTTCAAAACCAACATCTGCATTAAGTAAAGCACGTCTTACATTTTTTAATGCTTCGGCAATATTAATTTCAGTTATTCTGCCATGACCTTTTATTAATCTAAATGATTGTTCTAATTTTGAGGATAAATTATCAAACATAATAATAGTAATTTTTTTTAATTGTAATTTTTTCAGTTTGCAAATGTAATAAAACATTCCTAAAATATATAAAAAGAAATTTATTATTTGTTTTTTAAGGATAATTTAAAATAAAAATAAAAATAATATAGAAGAAAATATAATGCTAACAATCTGTATTTCAGTAAGTTTTAGATAATAATAATTAAAAAATAAAGGAACTTTAATAAAAATATGAAAAAAAATTTTTTTATTAAAAAAATAAGTAATAATATTGCAATTGCAATTGCGAGAATAGCTCAGTTGGTAGAGCACGACCTTGCCAAGGTCGGGGTCGCGGGTTCGAGT
>JAOZMB010000115.1 GCA_029934515.1 Bacteroidales bacterium | reverse complement strand
AATAATATAAGATAATTCAAAATCATTATTCATATTCTCAGGAAGTTCCAATGAAGTAATATCAAAACCTATTAATGAATTGTAACCAAAACTAAACTCTGTCGCAGAGATTATATCTGGATTGTTTGTTTGTATATTAAAAGAACCAGATGCGCCAGAATTAAGAGACAATTCAGGTAAAGTTATTATATTACCACCTTTTATATCGTAAACTTCACCTTTACCGTTTCCGTTTATGATATTTACTAAGAGCATTAAATCAAAAATATTAACATTACCGTCATTATTCAAATCTGCATTTGCAACATAAGTGTTTTCACCAATAATAATGGCAATTAATACAATATCAAATATACTAACATTGCCGTCTCCATTAATATCGCCAAGTGCGAAAGGAGAAATTATTGTAAACGTTCCGTTTTCAGAAAAAATAACAGGAACAGGCTGTGCCAAACTATTGGATAATATAACATCGGAAAATATTAAATCCGAAAAATTACCAACAGAGGCAGTATCATTAACATCAAACAAAATATCAACTACGGCACCAGTCCCTGAATTGATTACTGCATTGCCGGATACATCAAAAAGCAAAACCTGTACATAAGAATTAGCTCCATTTTCGTGAACGATAACATTGGACGTAAAATCTGTTGTGCGATTTGTTAAATTACTGTTGCCGTTGGCATGGATACCTTTTGTGGCATCATAATTTATATTGAATTGCAAACCTGCCACAGCCGTTGTGAGGTCTGTTTCATTGTCAAGCAATACAGGAACTGAAACATTAATATCGCCAGGAGCGGCTTCGGTATCTTCAAATGTTAAATCTACAAACAAAAGGTCAGACCAAAAATAATCGTATTTATAATCATTTATCCAGTCATCCGTTTCACTGTTCCAATTTTGTCTAATTTTTTGTACTAAATTTTCATTGCCGTCATAATCATAAATGTGAAAATAACTATACGAAGAATTTGTTACCCATGTTTCCGTTTCGCTGTTCCAGTTTTGATAAATTCTCTGAGTTATGTTCCCGTTATCATCGTAAGCATATAAGTAATTCCTGTAATTTACCCATGTTTCCGTTTCGCTGTTCCAATTTTGATAAGTTTCCTGAATTCTGTTCCCGTTATCATCGTAAGCACATAAGTAATTACTGGAATTTACCCATATACTGTCTCCTACCCAGTTTTGATAAATTCTCTGAGTTCTGTTCCCGTTATCATCGTAAGTGTATAAGTAATTCCTGTAATTTACCCATGTTTCCGTTTCGCTGTTCCAATTTTGATAAGTTTCCTGAGTTCTGTTCCCGTTATCATCGTAAGCACATAAGTAATTATCAGAATTTACCCATGTTTCCGTTTCGCTGTTCCAGTCTTGATGAGTTTCCTGAATTCTGTTCTCATTATCATCGTAAGTGTATAAGCTATTCCAGTAATTTACCCATGTGCTGTCCTCCCATTGTTCGTAGAGCTGAACAGTTTCCTGTATTAAATTACCATTGTTGTCGTAAACAGGAATAATCCTATATCCCCACATAATCTCCCATTGATTTGTTTCTGTGTTCCATTCTTCATCCATCATTCCTAACCAGTTTCCGTTATTATCCTGAGTATCTGACAATCTCCATCTATTTAGCCAAAACCCTGTCCATTCTTGATCAGTATATGTTACAGTTGTATTGTTACCGCTAACAGTTGTTGTTTCAAAGTACCGATATTGATTTACCCATTGATTTGTTTCTGTATCCCAATCTTGATTGGTATATATTTCCATATTATCATTATAAACTCTTAAATATTGATAGTCATTTACCCAAACACCTGCATTGTTATCCCAATTCTGATTAGTATGTTGTATTTGGTTGTTATCTTTGTCATAAGTATCTAAATATTGATAGTCATTTACCCAAGCACCTATACTGTTATTCCAGTCCTGATTAGTATATTGCGTTTTGTTTCCGTTTTTATCGTAATCATATATATATTTATAATCATTAATCCATTCGTTTGTTTGGTTATTTCTTTGTTGTCTGTATTCTTCTGTTTTATTTCCGTCGGCATCACGTGCAAGTACAATATCTCTATATTGTAAATTCCAATCGTTTCCGTTTCCGGAGTAACGATATAAACTATCCCTGAACCAAACATTTCCTTTTGTACTATGTTGTGCGGGAGGATTTGTATTTATTTCTTCTTCGTTTATTTCGTGATATTTTTTTTTCATATCATTAATACGCTTATCTCTAATTGCTTTCGTCATTTTTTCAATATCCTTTCTGGTAAATTGTATTGGTATTCCGGGCTTTTCCTGCTCATGTTTTTTACAAACTCTTCGTAAACTTTACCGTACCTTTCCTTAAACATTTTGTGTAGTTCGTTGCTGTGGCTTCCTACTGTCGCTTCTGTTCTCTTCTGCATGTCGTCTCGCTGTGCAAACAGTGCTGTTGCCAAAAAAATTAATACTGCCAAAAAAGTTAGATTCTTTTTCATGACTTTGTTTATTAAAAAAAATAAAAATTAAAAAATTACTGTTTAATAAGTTTGTGATAATATCGTTTGTTGTGAATATTATAAGTTCCTTCTGGTTGTCTGTTAAGATTAATTTATTTATAAAACAGTGTTTATGTTTTAAACAAACAAGCTTACACATATACAATCCTGAAATATCGAAAAAGTGAAAAAAAAAAGTAAAAATATTTTTTTTATTTTTGTAAAATACTGTATATCTGTTATTTAAAAATCAAAAAAAAATTAAAAAAAGTTTTTTTTTCACTTTTTCAGAGACACTTTTTTGATAAATCTGTATTTGTTGTTAATAATAAAATTTATATAAGATATTCCGATTTCTAATAAATCGGAATATCAAAAAAAATTTACTGTTTTATAAGTTTATGATAATATCGTTTGTTGTCAATATTTATTGAAATAAAATAAGTTCCGCCCGGTTGTCCGTTAAGATTAATTTCATAATTATTTTTTCCTTTTTCAAAAGCTGTTTTACTGCTTTCATATACAAGTTCGCCCATTAAATTATATACTGTAAACGAAACATTTGATGCACGTTTGAGTATAAATTCAATTTTAGCAGTTTCGGAAAACGGATTTGGAAAGACATTAAAATTATGTATTTGCAATTCTTCAACACTGTTTGCATCACCTATTGTTAGCATTCCGGAGACGGTCTCTGTTTCCAAAGCTGTTGCATTTGAATTACACAAAATTGCTGATGTAAATGATAAATCAGAAAAACCATTTGCAGTTTCGCTGGTTGTGTAATTTACTTTTACAATATCGGAAACACCAACAGCTATTTCTTTGTTTGTCAAAGAATAAACAATAACTTTAACATTTACGTTGGCAGGGTCTTCGCTGTTAATAATATAAGATAATTCAAAATCATTATTCATATTCTCAGGAAGTTCCAATGAAATAATATCAAAACCTATAAGCGAATTGTAACCAAAACTAAACTCTGCCGCAGAGATTATATCTGGATTGTTTGTTTGGATATTAAAAGAACCAGAAGCACCAGAATTAAGAGACAATTCAGGCAAAGTTATTATATTACCACCTTTTATATCGTAAATTTCACCTTTGCTGTTTTCGTTTATGATATTTACTAAGATTATTAAATCCAAAATATTAACATAAGTATCATTATTCAAATCTGCATTTACAATATAAGTATTTGTGTTAATAATATTGATAAGCATTACAATATCCAATATATTAATATCGCCGTCTTCATTAATATCACCTAATTCGAATGGTTCGTTTATTGTAAAAATTCCGTTTTCAGAAAAAATAACTGGAACAGACTGTGCTAAACTATCGGATAACATAACATCTGAAAATATTAAATCAGAAAAATTACCAACAGAAGCAGTATCATTAACATCAAACAAAATATCAACTATGGAACCAGTACCAGAATTAATTATTTCATTGTTAGATGTATTAAAAAGCAAAACATGTAAATAAGAATTGGCTCCGTTGTCGTGAACGGTAATACTTGATGTAAAATCTGTTGTGCGGTTTGTTAAATTACTGTTGCCGTTTGCATGGATACCTTTTGTGGCATCATAATTTATATTAAACTGCAAACCTGCAATAGGTGTTGTCAAATCTGTTAAATTGTCTAACAACACAGGAACTGAAACATTAGTATCGCCAGGATAGCCTTCGGAGGCTTCAAATGTTAATATTACGGATTTTATATTGCTACCGGTAGCATACTCAAATACATAAGGCACAGCTGACCAACAGCAACCATCGGTGGCAAGACTGCGCGCTGCACACACAGGAACACGAACCTCAACAGGAAAAGTATCACTAAGAGTTGTATCGGCAGTAACAGTAAAAGTAAATAATGAACCGCTACCAGAAAAATCTGTTACAGTGCTGTTTTCTGTTAAAACTTTATCAATAGTAAAATTAGTTACATCTTCATCAAAACTTACACTAAAATTTAGTGAAACAAGAGAAGTACTGTCGCTGTGAGATGCTTGGGAACAAGTAATAACAGGGGTTGGATGAGTAATATTATCGCTTTTTTCATAAGCTCCCATATTTATAATGTCTTCAATAATTCTTTCTTCTCCAGCCAAATCAGTATTTAGAACAGCAATACTTGATGAAGATACAGTTCCCATTTGAGCATCGTTAATGAGGCTTGTAATAGGGTTTCCAGTATTTATAGAAGGCGATCCTTGTTGTAAAGCAAATGGATGATCTCCGTTCCCTATAAAAAGCGGGTCGGTATCAATATTGTTATCCCACGTAACATTGATAACAGGGTTAGCAATAATACCTGCTTGCCCATTCTCAATATTTGAATATTCAACATTAAGAGAATAAGAATTCCCATTAAAAGATAATCCATTAACAATATAAATGTCTTGTAGCGTTGTATTTGTGGAATTGCTCCAGAAAATACTATTATTTATAGTACCAAACCATGCAGAATTATCAACATAAAACCCATTTCCATTATCAGTTCCCGCAGTATTTCCTGAAACAGTAATATTCATCACATAATCAATGCAACTACTTTTACAATAGAGTGCACCACCAAAATTATCAGCACTGTTATCAACTAAAATACCTCCTCGCATTCGAAGTCTTGCAGTCCAAGATTTTTGTTCGAGACCAGGTAAAGCTATTCCACCGCCATTATTTCCTGCATGATTGTTGTAAATAGAAAAATTATACAACCAAAAATTTAAATAATCAGGATGCCAGGCATTATCAATCCAAATTCCGCCACCATCATTTGTAGCTGTATTGTCATGTATTTTCAGATTTGCTAAAATCCTGCAACCACCATAATAAGCATTTCCGTAATAAACCCAAATTCCTCCACCGTTTGTTGCGGTATTTCCACTAATCATTCCATCATTATATACAAAAGCAGACAGATAACTATAGAATCCTCCACCTGATGTTGCTGTATTATTTTTAATATCAACATTTTCCAAACTCGTATTATACGAACCCATACCAACATTGGTATTTGAAGTAAGATGAATTCCTCCGCCAGATGTTGCGGAATTGCCTGTAATAACTAAGTTTTTTAAAGTTGGATTTGTAGGTTTATATGTTCCGTTAATGAGAACAAGTCCTTTTATAAAAATTCCGCCACCTTGTCCAGAATTATTACTTCCGTTACCATTGGTAATTGTAAAACCGTTTAATTCAGTATTAGATGTTTCACCATTTTTAAATGTTACCACGCTACCACTTTGATTTCCGTCTATCACAGTTTGTGAGATGTGTGATGTATCGTTGTCAATAATAAATTCTGAACCAACAATTATATTCTTACCATTGAAATTAATGTTTTCAACATAAGTTCCTTCAAGAACCAATACCGTATCTCCATCAACAGCCACATTAATTGCTTCCTGAATTGTTGTGTAATCTGTTGGTACTTCGTAAGTTGTTTGTCCTTCCCCCTTAACGCTCAAGCCAACCAAGGCGAGCGTTATCATTATTTTGAAAAATATATTAATGTTTTTCATCTTTTTATATTTAAAAAATTTATTATTAAAAAATACTCCTTTTGACAATGTCAATATTTCTAATTACTTATCATTGCCTTATAAATATCAAGTCTTCCTTCTGTCAGGCTTTTCCCAGTTGTATTCATATTAACCGTTCCCTGCAAAATTTTCATTTTTACCTGTTCAAAAGTAAGGTCTGGTTCTTTTGCCCATATAAGTGCCGCTGTTGCTGTAACAATTGCTACGGACATTGAAGTTCCGTCTTCTTGCGCATAACTGTTAAGTGTGTCTGTAGTCATAATATTTATTCCGGGTGCTGCGAGGTCAACTTTCGCAATATCATAACATGCCGTTTCCGTTAAGTTTCCTTGCTGATTACTCGCTGTTACCGAAATAATGTTCTCAAAAAAGTATGCCGCTGGCATTACCGCATTTTTAAATTGGTAGTCTTCGCTGTTTCCCGCCGCCGAAATAATAAGAACACCTTTACTTTCAGCGTATCTTATTGCATCTTTCAGCGCATTGTTTTCTTGTAAATTTCCCCAGCTAAGATTAATAATTTTAGCTCCTTGGTTTACCGCATATTCAATAGCCCATACAGCGTCTCCTGTATATCCGTATCCTTCGCTGTCAAATGCTTTTATTACCATAATATCCACGTTCCCTGTCGCTATTCCATCTATTCCTTCTCCGTTTCTCATTGCCGTAATAATTCCGCATACTTTCGTTTCATGTCCGTTGTCATCGCTAATATCTCCAGCTGTATAATAACCGTTTTGAAATCCGCATCCATCGTCTGTAAAACAATCAGTTGGGAAATCCGGGTGGTTTGTTTTTACACCTGTTCCTATTAATGCAGTTTTTATTTTATTATCATTTCCGTTCATAAGCATCCAAGCCTGCTCAGCATTAATATTTTGCAAATACCATTGTTCTAATTGTCCTTTTCCTCCACCTTCACCAGGTACCACGATTATTTTCGGGTTAATACTCAGTTTTTCATTTTCCATGACGTATTCGAACAAATCATCGTAGCTTTCCAATATTGCATTTATAGAATCGCTGTTTGCCGTTCCGTCAAAATAAAATAAATCTATATCCAGCGAATCTAAATGTACCCTCCTTACCGAATCCATATTAACAAGAGCATTTAGCTCTACCACCATCTCATTTATATCTCCCGCCTGTGTTCTGTTTTTCGATCTTACAAGTACTCCTCGCGGTTCCGTTGCTGCAACATCTACCCAAAAAAATAACATCAGCAATGTAATTATTGCGTTCTGTTTGTTAAGAAAAAATTTAATTCTCATAATTGAAAAAATTTAAAATTGTTAAAAAATATTTTTAGTTTAGTTTTTAGTTGTTAGTTGCTATTTGTTAGTTGTTACACCTCATTTTTACAAGACAAATTTATGTATAGTTCATAGTTTTTTGCAAAAATAGTGTATGAATGGACTAGTTTTGTGTATGAATGGACTATTTTTTATAAAAATTACTGTTTTTAATGACTTAATTTTTAATTCTGCCAAAGTTCCAAAACTTTGAAAAAATTGAACTAATAATTAATTAAAAGTAAAAAAATTTTTTTTTCTTTTTATAAAGTTTACCTTTGTCTAATAATTTTTTTGACATATATAAAATCAAAAATTATTTGTGTGTGTTTTGTGAAATTGCTACTGTATTAAGCGTATCGCAACATGCCACGAAAAAAACTTTTTATTATTTTGTACGATATATTAAAAAAAATAAGCCTTCTTTTTTCTTTATTAATATTTATTTTTTTTGTAAAATGTAGCTCAGATATTTCCTATGATAAATCAATTGAAGTGGAATCACTTATTGATTCTACAAGAAAATATCGTTTTATAGATATTGATAAAAGTTTGAGTTTTTCCAGAGAAGCTGTTAGTATTTCTTCTGAACATAATTTGAAAAGACAAACTGCTGCAACTTATAAAGAAATCGGAACAATATGGTTAAATGCAGGCAACAATGATTCAGCAAAATATTATTATGAAAAATCAATAAAATTGTGCAAAGAAGCAGGAGACCACGAAACACGTGCCAAAAATTTACACAATATAGGCAATTTATATGATTACAAATATGAATATAATAAAGCTTTTGATTACTATGAAAAAGCTATTAATGTAAGAGACTCCTTCGATATACAACAAAGTGAAATTACTTACAACAATATGGGTGTTGTATATCAAAGTTTAGAGCTTTTTGAAAAAGCAAATGATGCTTTTTTTGAATCACTTAAAATATCAGAAAAAAATAAAAACAAAATTGAAATAGCAACAGCATGTACAAATATTGGTTATTGTTTTCTAAATATGGTTAAAAATGATAAAGATACAAGTCATTCAAATTTGGCTGTTAAATACTTTCAAAAGAGCTTAGATATTTACAATACTTTTAATGATTCAAATAATGTAGCTTTGGTACTTATTAATATTGGCGATTTATATCGGAAAATAAAAGCAAAAGACCAAGCTTTGCAATATACACAGAAAGCAGAAAAATTGCTCACAAAACTTGGTGATAAAGATAATCTAAGTATTGTCTTTTTAAACAATGGATTAATCCAAAAAGATATTATCGGAAACGATACGCTTGCTTTACAATATTTCTCAAAAGCACTTATGAACACAGAAAAATCTTTGTTCCAAGTAAAAATAGAATCTGAGGTTTACGAACGAACAGGTGAAATATATATTAAAAAAAACGAACTCACAAAAGCAAAAAAATATTTTATAATGGCTTTAAATATAGCCGATTCTGTCAATGATACAGAAAGACAGCAAAGTGTATATAAAAATTTATCCAAACTTTATGAGAAGTCTGGACAATTTGAAACAGCTTACAAAACACTTAATAAAAGTCGGATACTATATGACAGTATATTTACAGAACAAAACAATAAAACAATAATTAGTGCGCCTTACAAATATGACTTTAAAAAAGAAAAACAAGAGAAAGAAAATCTGAAAAAAATAAATGCTGTGCAAAAACAGAAAAATAATATACAGCAAATATTAATAATTTCCATTGTCATTGCTGTTATTTTTCTGTTAATAATATTTTTTGTTATATATAGATTAAACAAGATTAAGCAATTTAACATACACCAACTACTTGAGATAAAATCTCTGCGAACACAAATGAACCCGCATCTTATAGGAAATACTTTAAGTGCTTTGCAAGATATTATTCTTGATAAAAGAACAATTGATGCTGTGCGTTTTGTAGCAATGTTCTCTAAACTGATGAGACAACTTACACAAAATGCAAGAAAAAATACAATTACTCTGGAATCAGAAATCAAATTTATTAACCTTTTTGTTGCGATACAAAAAATTAGATGGAAAACAGAATTTGTTTTCATTAACAAAATTGAACCAGATATTGATACCGAAATTGTGAAAATTCCGCCAATGTTGATACAGCCTTACATTGAAAATGCAATTGAACATGGTCTTAGACACAAAAAAGAAAAAAGAAAACTAATTTTATCAATTTATGAAGACAAAAAACCAGATTATATAATTATTGACATAATTGACAACGGAATTGGATTAAAACGTTCTTCTGAACTAAATAAAAATAGAAAAAATCATGTCTCTACATCAATTATAAATATTAATGAAAGAATAAGTTTGTTTAATAAAATGTATAAAACAAAGTGGCTTGTTAAAATAAGTGCGCCTAAAAAAGGTGGTACTAAAATTAGCATCAGAGTATCTAATTTGTAATATAAATCAGTTTTTTATTATCAAAATTATGAAAATAAGAGCCATTATTATTGACGATGAACTTCATGCCATTAATATTCTTACAAAACTAACGGTTGCCTTGTTAGATGATGATGTTGAAATTATAGCAACAGGAAATTCAGTAAAATCTGGTATCGAAGTTATTAATATCGAAAAACCGGAATTGGTTTTTTTGGATATACGTATGCCTGATGGCGAAGGATTTGAAGTAATAGAAAAAGTTGAGTTCAAAAATTTTGAAGTTATTTTTTTTACAAATTATGATGATAAAGATAATATTATGAGAGCTTTGAAATTATCTGCAATTGATTTTCTCGTAAAACCAATAGACCCTAATGAATTAATAAAATCAATAGAACGTTATAAACAACATAAAAAAGAACGCCACACAAACATATCAAAAGCAAAAAGAGAAACACTTATTGGAAATATAAAAAAACCAGAATATTTGTTATTATATGACCAGTGGACAAAAAAAATTTCTTTGGACAGTATTATTGCATGTGAGGCGAACGGCAATTATACAACTATTTATATCAACGGAAGAAACAAACTTTTTCCTGCTAAAAAATTAAAACATTTTGAAAATATTTTGGCAAATAATCGTTTTGTTCGCTGTCATAGAAGTTTTTTAATAAATCTTAGTTTTGTTAAAGGAATTAAAAAATATAATAAACATTTTATCCTGAAAAAAAATGAATCAACGATAAAAAAAATACCAATATCCAAAAGTTATTACAAAAAAGTTGCAGAAATGTTTTATAATAAAAAATATGGTTGTGTTAATTAAGTAATGCTATTTTTTTATTATAATCCGAAAATTTAAATTTTCTTTTAAATTATAGACAAATTGACGAGATATATTATATCTTTGCGACTATTTTGTTATCGTGCCATGAATATTTTTAATAAAATTTTTGGTTCTTTTTGATTGTACATAATGTAATTTGTTTTTTGGAATTACAAAGATACATTTTTTACACAAAAAGAACCTTTTTTAGTGTAAACTAATTATGAAACATGCCGGACTTCATAGTTATTATTATCAAAATGAAAACTTTTTATCGAGTTAGCCTTAATGTTTACTATGGCAGAAGCATCAAAATATTTAAATGCTGAAAATCAAGGAATTACTATTTTGAAAAATAGATAACAAAAACTAACAAATAGCCACTAACCACTAAAAACTAATCTTGTCAATTTTTTTCATCAATCTATCTGTTTCTGATAGAGCAACAATAATTTTTTGAT
>JAOZMB010000192.1 GCA_029934515.1 Bacteroidales bacterium | reverse complement strand
GACAGATTTACCTTGTCCTGTTGCTCCTGCGACAAGTACATGTGGCATTTTTACAAGGTCGAACACAAAAGATTCATTTGAGACTGTTTTACCAAGTGCTATTGGTAGTTCCATTTTTGCATTTTGAAATTCTACGGATTTTATTACAGAATACATAGATACTATTTCAGGTTTTTCGTTAGGTACTTCGATTCCTATTGTTCCTCTTCCTGGCATCGGTGCAATGATTCTTATTCCAAATGCGGCAAGACTGAGAGCTATATCATCTTCGAGATTACGAATTTTAGAAATCCTAATTCCTGGTGCAGGTATTATTTCGTATAAAGTTATTGTTGGTCCTATTGTTGCTTTTATTTTCTTTATTTCTATTTTATAATGCCTAAGCGTTTCGATAATTTTATCTTTATTGCGCAATAGTTCTTCTTCGTTTATATCGTTTTTATTTGATTTATATTGGTTAAGTAATTCCAAAGGTGGTACTTTATAATTTGATAAGTCAAGTGTAGGGTCATAATTTGTGAGAATAGAGTTGTTTTCTTTTTTTGATATAATATCATTGTTTTTATTTACTTCCAAAGAAATCGGAGCTTGCTGTTTGGAATCTAATTTTTCTGTATTAATAACATTAACAGAGTTTTCGTTTTTTTTATTTACATAATTTATTTTCTCATAAACTTTCAAAGATTTGTCTTTGTCAATATTGTTAATATCTTTTTTATCTACTTCATCTATTTTTTCTTTATAAACATCTTTTTTTTCCACTTTATCTATTTTTTCTTTATCAATATCTTTTTTATCTACTTTATCTATTTTTTCTTTATCAATATCTTTTTTTTCCACTTTCTGTTTTTCTATTTTCTGTTTTTTATTTGATATTTTCTTAATAATATTTAATTTTTTGAGGTTTAATCCTTTTTCAAATATTTTTTTTAATTTTGATAAAAAACCGTCGACTGTTAATATCAAAAAAGCCAAAAGTACCAAGAATATTACAAATCCTGTTCCTATTGAACCAAAAATCGAACTAAACCAATTACTTACAACATAACCAAAACCGCCTCCGACAAAGAGATATGCTTTACCGAAAATAAAAGACAATGTAATTGATAACCAAATTATAACAAATACAAATTTTTTAAATGTTCTTCCGATAAGAAATGTTTTTATGTTTAACATCTTAAAACCAAGTATGACAAAAATAAAGATAAAGATAAAAGATGATAGACCGAAAAGATTGTATATAAAAATATGAGACATTAAAAGTCCTATTTTTCCTGCTGTATTTTCAACAGTAATATCTGTATTGAAAAGATATTTATACCAACTTAAATCAAGCACGTCTTGGTCTTGTTTCCAAGTGAACAAAAAAGAGAAGAACGAAATAGCTAACAAAACAGCAAAAAATAATAAAAATATTCCTGTAAAAAAACGTAATTTCTCATTGTTTACTATATCATGATAACGTAATTTTATAGGTTCTGGATTTTTTTCTACATTGCGTTTTTGTCCAGTTTTTTTTCTAACTTGAGCCATAATGATTAAAATTTTAGATTTTTTTTATAGAATTTTTTTATGGTGTTTTTGCTTTTGCAAAAATATGAAATTATCACCAATTGAAACATTTAAGAATAAATAAGTCAATTTATTTTTTGCAAATTTATAAATTTTTTAGTAATTTCAACATTTTAATTGTCCAACTTTACACTGGTAGTCCAGTATTATACTAATTATTTGCTATAATATGAAATATTATTAACTTTATATAATGATTTTAGGGCAGACTAGGGCAGACGCATCAAAATATTTAAGGGATAAAACAATCAAGGAATTACTATTTCAAAAATAGTAATTCCTTGATTGTTTTAAAAACATAACATATTGATAATAAAGTATGATTTGTTTTTGATGCATTTGCCATAAAACTTAGATGTATCTTTACTTATGATTAGACATTCTGCTATGCCAATAGTATTTTTTGATATTTATATTGAAACACATAGAGAAAGATTTTTAATCTATATTAAAAATAATGTTATCCACGACATTTATCAAGCATTTTCTTAGCATTATTCCTTATTGTGCTTTCAATTAGACCTTTAAACATCATCGCTGCAAATGGTAATTTACCATTAATATCAACATAATTATCGGTAACATTTATTGTTCCTGCTACATTAAATCCTTTCAATCGGAACGAAAACCTCGAACTATTTCCAGACCAACTCTGAACAATACCGCTTATGTTATTACTATGCTCTTCTCTTAGATTATCTAAAATTTTTTTTGCACACATAACAGCATCACTCTGCTGTAAATTATGATTTATTCTAATATTCATCTTTTTATTTTTTTGTTAAAATACAAAGTTAAATAAAAATTTATATTTGTGCAATTATTTTATAATTATACTAGGGCAAACGTATCAAATTTTGGATTGTAAAATATTAAATAGTGTTCGTTTCGAACAATTTTTGTAAATTTTCAGAAACAGAAATGCAATGTTTGGTAATGGAAAAAATAAAGATTTATAGTTATTTGACTCTTACTGAAAACATAAAAAAATATTATTTCAAAACTTGCGATTAAAAAAATATACAGATAAAATAACTTCCGTTTTTTGCATTTATCAAGCTTTCGAACAGAATAATATTTATATTTAATTATTCTGAAAAAAACAGAAATGAATGAATGATTTTTAAACGGAAATATTTATACTTTTTGTATCTTTGTTTTTTAATATATAAAAATATGAAGATATTCCAAAAATCAGTTACAAATAAATACAT
>JAOZMB010000114.1 GCA_029934515.1 Bacteroidales bacterium | reverse complement strand
GTTTATTGAGAAGCGATTTAAATGATGCAGACCTTGAATACATTGAAACAGAACTCGAGACAAAAAAAATCATAGAACGATACAATGAAAGCGTATTCAAAAAAGGAATTAGACAGGGAATGGTACAAGGAATAGAAGAAGGTATAGAACAAGAACTTGCAAACAGTAACATAAGAATAAAACAGGAGCGCGAAGACAGCAAAAAAAGAATAAAACAGGAGGAACTAAAAACCAATATTTACAAATTACTATTCGAAGGTAAAAATAAAAATAAGATTTCACAACAATTGAAAATCAGCATTGCTGATATAGAAAAAATCCTGAAATAAACTTAATTGTATTTTTATCAAAGATTTATAATTTTGAAAAGTTATATTTAAATACGAAAACCTAATTCACTTTAGTATAAATAACAATTGAACGAACAAAATTGTTCGTTCAATTGTTTTAATATTCAATTATCAATTAGCCTGATTAGCTGTTATTGCTATAAGATTTACAATATCACTTACCGAGCATCCTCTTGATAAATCATTTATCGGAGCTGCCATTCCTTGCAAAACAGGACCTATTGCCTCTGCACCAGCCAAACGTTGAACAAGTTTATATGCAATATTTCCAGATTGTAAATCAGGAAATATAAGTATATTTGCTTTTCCAGCAATTGAGCTATCTGGTGCTTTTCTTTTTCCTATAGAACCAATTATTGCTGCATCAGCCTGCATTTCGCCGTCTATTTGCATATCAGGAGCGATTGTTTTGGCTATCCTTGTTGCTTCTTTTACTTTATCAACAAGATTATGTTTTGCACTTCCCATAGTTGAGAAACTTAACATAGCTATTCTTGGTTCAAAACCAGCAATTGTGCGTGCCGTTTTGCCAGTTGATACAGCAATTTCGGCAAGTTTTTTTGCTGTTGGATTAGGTGAAACAGCACAGTCTGCAAAAATTATAAGTCCGTTTTCGCCAAAATTTTTATCTTTCAGAAACATAAAAAAAGCACCTGAGACAACACTTATTCCTGGTGCCGTTTTTACGTATTGAAATGCTGGACGAAGGACATCTCCTGTTGAATTTGAAGCACCAGCAACTTCGCCATTTGCATCGCCAGCTTTTACTATTATAGTAGCAAGGAAAAGTGGATTTTTTAATAATTCACGTGCTACTTTCTTGGTCATTCCTTTGCGTTTACGCAATTTTGTCATCAAATTTGCATATTCATCTATCTTGGGATTATCCAAAGGATTAACAATTTTCGCTTTATTTATATTTTTAAGTCCAAATTTTTTAGCGTCTTCGAATATTGTTTTCGGATTTCCAAGTAATATTATTTTTGCGTATGCGTTTTCAAGCACAATATCTGCCGCTCTTAGTGTTCGTTCGTCAAAGCTTTCAGGTAATACAATCGTTCTGTTGGCTTTTTTTGCTCGCAATTTTATTTTTTCAAGTAAGTCCATTGTTTTATTTTATAATTTTTGTATTAAGATACAAAGTAAATATAAATAACGATATTTACTTTAAAATTTTTATAATTTTTTATATGTTTCAAAACAAATTTATACAAAAAATTATTATTTAAATATTTCCCATGACTTTTCTGCTTGTAAATATAGCATTTCTAAACCATTTTTTGTAATAGCTCCGTTTTTTTTTCCTTTTTTCAAGAACATAGTTTCATTTGGATTATATATTAAATCATATAAAATATGTTTTTCCGAAATAAATTTGTAAGGTATATTTGGATAATTTTCTGTGTTTGGATTTGTTCCGAGCGGTGTTGTGTTTACTATTATTTGAATATTTTTTATAAGCATTCTGTCAAGAATAGAATAATTTATTATTTGTTTATTTTTGTTTGTTTCCGAACGAGAAACGAATAAATATTCAATATTATTTTTTCTAAAAACATAAGCAACAGCTTTTGCTGCTCCTCCTGTTCCCAGTATTAATGCTTTTTTTATGGCAAAGTTAATATATGGTTTTAAAGATTTTTCGAACCCGTATATATCAGTGTTATAACCTTTTGTGATAATATCATTTTTATTTGGTCTTTGAATATGTATGGTATTTACTGCTCCGATTTTTGTTGCCTCACTGTTTATTTCGTTTAAAAGAGGAATTATAGATTCTTTATAAGGAATTGTTACATTTAATCCTCTTATTTCTGGAATATTTTTTATTAATTTTTGAAATTCTTTTATTGATTTTAAATCAAAAAGTTTATATTCTGAATTAAAAATATTTTCTTTTTTAAATTTTTCTGTAAAATATTTTTTTGAAAAAGAATGATGCAGAGGGTGACCAATCAAACCGTATATATTCATAGTAATTTAATATTTCTAAAAATACTGATATTTTAATGTAACGCACTGTAATCGTGGCACATTGCAACGCGTGCCACGATAGTTATTAGATAAATATATTGGTTTTTTATCAATTATTAAATTTTTCTTTAATACCGTTTAACATTGTATCAGTCAGTTTTGATAAGTTGTATTTTGTATTACAATTCCATTCTTTACAAGATAAACTGTCATCGATACTTTCAGGCCATGTTTTAGCTATTGCTTGTCTAAAATCTGGTTTATATGTAATTTTAAAGTTTGGAATTCTTTTTTTAATTTCATTTGCAACATCTTTTGGCGCAAAACTTATACCTCCCACATTATAACTCGAATGTATTGAAATTTTCTTTGCTGGTGCTTCCATAAGATTAATCGTAGCATCGATTGCATCTTTCATAAACATCATAGGCAGTGTTGTATTTTTTTTCAAAAAACACTCATATTTACCTCGTAAAATAGCCTCATAAAAAATTTCAACAGCATAATCAGTTGTTCCTCCTCCTGCTTCTGTTTTATAGCTTATCAAACCGGGATATCTTATGCTTCTGACATCAACATTATAACGATTATAAAAATATTCGCACCATCGTTCTCCAGCAAGTTTGCTAATTCCGTAAACTGTATTTGGCTCTGTAACTGTCAATTGAGGTGTATTTATTTTGGGAGTTGTTTTTCCGAATACAGCTATTGAACTTGGCCAGAATACTTTTTTTACATCATCAACAACTTTTGCTAAATCAAGGATATTCATTAAACTTTGCATATTAATATGCCATGCTTGAAGTGGTAATTTTTCTGCATTCCCAGAAAGCACAGCCGCAAGATGATAGATTTGAGTAATCTTGTGTCTAATAACAAAATGTATTAATCTTTTATCGTCCATGACATCAAGAGTTTCAAAAGGGCCACTTTCTATTACATCATTAGGTGCTTGTTTTATATCTGTTGCAAAAACGTTATTGCTTCCGTGAATTTTTCTTAATGATAGAACAAGTTCTGAGCCTATTTGTCCAGCTGCACCTATTACAAGAATTTTTTCCATGATTATATATAATTTAATTAAAAAATAATTATCAAACATAATTTAGCATAAGTAAATTACGAATTATAAATTATGAATTACGAATTGGTTTACACCTGATAATAAATATTTTACAAAAAACAAATCAGGAAGTTATTTTTTAACCATTACTAACTTAACAAAGTTATAATTTAAAAAATATTAAATTTAGATTTGATTTTTCTAAGCCATACATTATTTCTGAAACCTCTTGGTGCAATGTAACTTAAATTGTAAGATAAAATTAAAGAAAGCATATTGTATCTCATTTCTTTTGCATTATCTTCAACATATAAATTTCTCAGATTAAGAGAATATCTAAATTCCAATGATACTGATTTATATTGAATTCCAGCACCGCAAAGCAGTCCGTAATCAAATGTATTATTTTTATATTTATAATAATATTCGGCAGGTATGGCTGTATCAAGAATAAATGCAGCAGTGTCTCTGGAATTTAGAATAAGAACAGAAATCATGCCTCCAAAATTTATAAAAGTTCCAGCAACATTATCACCCCATTTTAATCTCATTTGAAAAGGCAACTGAATAAAATCATTTCTTTCGGTAACTGATATTTTTCCAGTTGAAGAACCATAAAAAAGCTCCTCTTTGAAACCGAACTTCTTTCTTAAATAATTCAATTCAAAGAGAAGAGATGTCTGTGAGCTAATTTTAAAATCTATAAACACACCAATCGTAGGACCGTAACCTTTTTCAATTGATATAGGTTTATCAGGTCCTATCAAATTTGTTTGTTTTACACCAGCATTTATACCGACAGCTACAACCGACTGGCTATAAATTTTATTTGTATATAACAAAATAAGCAATATTATTATGTATGTATTCTTTAACATATTTGAATATTGTTATTTGTTTTAAATTTAGACCTTTGACAAAAAGCAATTCTATATTCTTCTTTATCAACAGTTTAAATAAAAAAGTTTTTATCTATTTTTTAAATTTTTGTTGTATTAATCCTTATTTATTACGATTTTTTATTTTGCAATAAATTTAAATGGAACATGTATAGATTGCGAAAAACTTTCGCCTTCTTCCTGCATATCTTCATCGAAATCATCATGATACCAGAATATAGCAATATCTTTTCCGTTCTGATACATTTCCTCAAGTTTGAGTAATATCTCAAATAACAGTTTATTTGAAGCGGAACTCAGGATTGTAAACTCAAATTCACATGTCAATTGTACAATTTCATCAGCTATAGAACTTAACCACCGCATAACTGGTTGGTATGTTTCATAAGCATCTTCTGGGAATGACGGTCCGCTTAATTTTAAAAGATATTTTTCTTTATCTAAAATAATCTTAGGAGAATCTTCGGTCTCTTCAATTATTGTTATATCTGGATTTTCATTATTATTCATATTCATATTAATGAAAATTTTATTATTTATTAATTTTATTATTTATCAATTATCAAAAACCGTGCACAATTTTCTTTTATCAAAAAAAAATAAAAATTAGTACAAAATTCCTAAACTAGATACAAAGGTAAATATTTTTTTACATTTACCACAAAAAAAATAAAAATTTTTTATAAACAAAGCAAAAATAAATAAATAATATCTATTTTATCTTATATTTTTACAATAATTGTAGTGTTTTTTTAATATTTAGACAATTTTTTTCATTTATAGTAAAATACCTTATATTTATCTTATAATATATTTATGGCAAACAAATCATATTTGATTATCAATATGTTATATTTTTAAAATCATTAAAATTCACTATTTTCAAAATAGTAATTCATTGATTTTCAGTATTTAAATATTTTCATGTGTCTGTCATCAATATGTTTACAAAATTTGATATTTTAAATAATTTTTTATATTTTTGCATATTATCTTATCATTAATTATAAATGCGAATTAATATTTTAAACACAATATAACAATAAATATAACATAACTTTTTCTCTGGTTATAAAATCAAAAATATTATCACTAACTTAAAAAAAATAATGGAATTTAAAAACTATATAGAAAATATAAAACAAAAAGTTGAGTATTCAACGGAATATACTTTGCGTACTGATTTTGAAAATTTACTCAACGAAATCAAGCAAGACAAAACGATAAAGATAATTCAGGAGAGCAAAAAAACAGAAAGTCAAAATTTTGGTAAACCAGATTTTAAAGTAACAAAAGATGAACTTGAAATTGGTTGGATAGAGACAAAACCTTACAACAATAGTTTGGATAAATACATCGACACCGAACAGTTGAAAAGATATTTAAGTGTTATTCCGAATTTACTTTTTACAAATTATCACGATTTTATTCTTTTTAGAAACGGTGAAGCGATTTTAAAATCAACAATTAATTCTGGTAGTTTTGAAAAAACAAGACAACTTATAAATGAGTTTTTTAATGCAGAAGTTAGATTAATAGGAGCTTCTAAAAAATTATCAAAAATACTTGCCGTTCATGCAAAATTTCTTAGAAAAGAATTTACAATTATTGTAAATACAGAAACAGAGAACGGTTTTCGTAGAAAATTACTTGGGCTTTATGATTTGTTTAAATCAACTCTTATCGAAGACCTTACAGAAAAAGAATACATAGATGCTTATACGCAAACTGTTGTTTATGGTTTGTTCCTTGCTGGTTTGAACGCCGATACGCAAAAAATAGATAAATATAATTTTATCAAATTTATACCTTCTTCATTAAATATTTTTCACGAGGTTTTTAATATTTTACAATTATCGACTCTTCCAGACAGCGTTGAATGGATAATAGATAAAATGTTATCTGTTCTTAATAATATCGACCACAAAGAGTTAGCACGTGAATTATCATTTACAAAAGTTTCAGAAGAACAAAACGAAGACCCTTATATTTATTTTTACGAAAATTTATTATCAGAATATGATAAGACAAAAAAGTTTGATAAAGGTGTTTTTTATACGCCAGTTAAAGTTGTAAAATTTATTGTGTCTACGACAGGTGATATTTTGCGAAACGATTTTAATAAAACCGGTTACAGCGATGATGATATTACGATGCTTGATTTTGCTACTGGAACAGGAACATTCCTACTTGAAACATACAAAGAGTGTTTACAAGAGGTTGACCTTAGTTTACAAAATATTTTTATACGTGAAAAACTTCTTAAAAATTTCTTTGGTTTTGAGTATCTTATTGCACCTTACGCTGTTGCGCATATCAAATTAATACAATTTTTGAAGGAGAATAATTATAATTTTTCAAAAACAGACAGAATACCAGTTTTTCTTACCGATACGCTTGATGACACAAAGTATAAAGATGTTGGTTTATTTCCGTATTTATCCGATGAAGGCAAAATAGCAAATCGTATAAAAATGGAAGATAAAATTCAAATAATACTTGGCAATCCTCCGTACAGTAATTATTCAAAAAATAATAAACCATATATAAAAAATTTAATAAAAGATTATAAAAAAGGTCTCGAAAATGAAAAGAATATAAGAAACTTAAATGATGATTATATTAAATTTATTCGTTTTGCACAATCAAAAATAGAAGGTGTTAAATATAATTATACGCAGAACAAAAATCTTTTTTCGGGAGAAATAAAAGGTGCAGGAAAAGGCATTGTAGGAATTATAACAAATAATTCTTATCTAAACGGAATTACTCATCGCAGAATGCGTGAAAGTTTAATGCAAACTTTTGATAAAATTTATATAATTAATTTACACGGTAACAGCAACAGAAAAGAAGGCGATAAAAATGTTTTTGATATAAAAGTTGGTGTTTCGATAGTATTTTTTGTGAAACTTGATAAGTCTATAAAAAACAAAAAAATCTATTATTTTTCTTCGCTTGAAAATAATTTAATCAGCCGCGAAGAGAAATTTGATTTTCTTAATAATAATGATATAAATTCAATAAAATGGAAAAAATTGTATCCCAAAAAACCTGATTTTTGGTTTGTTTATAAAGATTTATCAAACGAAAAAGATTATAACAAAGGAGTAAAATTAACGGAAATTTTTAAGGAATATGGTAGTACCACAGAATCTGGAAATGATAATTTATTAATAGACAGAAATAAAACAAATCTAATAGATAGAATTAAATATTCAATAAACAAGCCAGAAAAAGAAGTTATAGAAAAATATAATATAGAAAAAGAAATGGCTAATTGGAATTTAAAAAAACATCAAAAAGCAAAATATAGTGAACATAAAATAATTCAAATTATTTATCGTGTATTTGATAAAAGATGGATTTTTTATGATAACAAAGTATTAGCAAGAAGCAGATTTGCAATAATGAAACATCTTATAAATAAAGAAAATACAGCACTGGTTTTCAAAAGACAAATGCAAAGTAAAAATTTTAAAAATATTTTTGTAACAGATACTATTATAGAACGTTCTTTTTTGGAAAGTGGTTTTGGTGGTTCTTATCTTGCGCCTTTGTATATTTATTCCGAAGGCGATAATAAAACACCTAATTTTACAATTTCATTTAATAAATTTATAAAAAAAATTTACAAAAATAAAGCAACACCAGAACAAATATTTTCTTATATTTATGCTGTTTTGTATTCCGAAACTTACCGTAAAAAATATAATGAGTTCTTAAAGTCTGATTTTCCAAAAATATTTTTTACGAAAGAAGAAGAACTATTTTATAAACTATCAAAACTTGGAAACGAACTTATTAATAATCACTTATTGAGAATAAATTATAGACCGAATACTCTTCCTACATTACACGGAAAAGGCAATTTGTTAATAAAAGATATTAATTTTGTTGAAAATGAAAACAAATTATATATCAACAAACAACAATATTTTGATAAAATAACAGATGAAATTTGGAACTATAAAATTGGAAATTATAAAGTTCTTCAAAAATATCTAAAATATAGAAATCAAACAAAACTAAAATTTGACGAAATCAAACATATAAAAAAGGTAATAATATCAATGAAAAGAACCATAAAAATACAGAAAGCAATTGACAAATTATGCTACAATTGGATTTAGAAATTACTAATAAAATAAAAATATTATGAATAAAAATGAAAAAAAATCGGTGAATTTGGGAAGTGAAGCAATAAAAAGATTGATGAAGATAATGAACGTAGAATCAGAAACAGAGAAAGCAAAACTTAAAGAATGGTTATTAAATGAAGCTAAGTTGTTGGACGAGCCAATAAAAAAAGAAACAATAACTTTTGGCTCGGTTACATTAGAAAAATTGATGGAAGTTGTCAATATTAAACAAGTAGATAATGACGGAAAGTTTGAAGAATGGTTTGCTTATAAATATAAATTATCAGACGACGAAAGTGATTTATTGGAACATTTGATTAAGAAAAATAAATTAGTATTGACGCATTATAACGAAATAAAATTAACTGCAAAATTTATAGTACCTGTATTGAATAAGGTAGATTTTGATACAGAAGATTTTACAGATTGGTACGGTCACAAAATGAGTTGCGAATTAAATAATTACATCTTAAACGGCGAACCAGATTTTGCTGTTGCAACAGGTATTATGTCTCCAAAAGAACCTTATTTTTTCCTGCACGAACACAAACGTTCAGTAAATTTTAAAGGTTATCCAAAATTTCAGGTACTTGCAGCTATGCTTGCTGCAATGACAATCAGCAAAGTAAATGTAATGAGAGGTGCTTATGTTATTGGAGAAACATGGAAGTTTATTATTCTCGAAAAATCTGAAAAAGATAATTATGAATATTTTGTTTCAAAAGGACATGATTGCTTAGATTTAGGTGATTTAACAAAAATTTATACATATTTACAAGCCGTAAAACATTTGTATTGTAAATAAAAAAAATTGCAAAATACAAAGAAACAGACTATTATATTAAATTGATTATGTAAAACATTTGTGCCATATCACAAATGTTTTACATCTAAAAAACTTAAACTCTTAATTCACATTTTTATGAAAATTTTAATACTTTGTACAGGTAATTCTTGCAGAAGTCAAATTGCAGAAGGAGTTCTGAAATCTTTTTCAAATGATATAGAAGTACATTCCGCTGGAACAGACCCAAGCAATCAAACACATCCTAAGGCTATAATAGTGATGAAAGAAATAGGTATTGATATTAGCAAAAGTTATCCAAAAGATATTGATGAATTTATTGATAATAATTTTAATTATGTTATAACAGTATGCGATAATGCAAAAGAAACTTGTCCTACATTCTCAGGAAAAGTAAAACATAAATTACACAAAAGTTTTGAAGACCCAGCAGAAGCAAAAGGTTCTGAAATAGAAATCTTAAATGTGTTTAGGAAAATTAGAAATGAAATAAGAACAGAGTTTAAACTTTTTTTTGAACAACAGATTTAGTCTTCCATTTACCAGTATAAAAATATATAACAGAAGAAATTGCACCTATAAACCATGCAATAGGAATTGAATACCATATACCTTTTTCTGCAAAATCAACTGACAAGTAATATGAAAGTGGAATCCTTATCAACCATAATGTAATAAGTGTTATAAACATTGGGACGATAGTATCGCCAGCACCTCTGAATACTCCAGTGAAAGTAAACATGACAGAAAAAATAATATAAGATGAACCAACTATAAGCAAATAATCATAACCAGCATTTATAACATCTTTGTCTGGAGTAAACAAATTCATTAAAGCTGTTCCACCAAATATAACTACAATACTCATCATAAGCGAAAATAATATCGACATTATTAAGCTAGCACGCATTCCTTTTTTCACACGGTCTATTTTGCCAGCACCTATATTTTGACCAGTAAAAGCTGTCAACGCCTGAGCAAAATTCATCGCAGGCATTATTGCAAATGAATCAATGCGACCAGCAACAGAATAAGCAGCTATGATAACCGTTCCAAAACCATTTACAATCTTAAAAACAGCAACCATACCCAAAGCAACAAACATGTGCTGCAAACCAGAAGGCAAACCAATTTTTAAACTCTTAAAAAAAATATCTTTATTAAATTTTAATTTAAATATTGAGATTTTAATAATTTTGTGTTTCCTATTAACGTAAATAATACCAATAACAAAAGCTACAAATTTTGAAATAACAGTCGCAGCGGCTACACCTTCTATGCCAAGTTCAAAAACTATAACAAAAAGTAAATCAAGAAAAATATTGCTTACAGTAGAAATTATAAGAAAATATAAAGGAGTTCGAGAATCACCCATACTTCTCAAAACAGCAGCTATGCCGTTGTAACCAAAATCAAAAATCAAACCACTGAGTGTTATGATTAAATATATTTTTGCCTGTGGCAGAATATCATCTGGAAGGTCGATTAGTCTAAAAATATTTTCACTGAACACAATACCTGAAATGCTTATGAAAATTGAAGCAGAAAATAATATAATAAATAAAGTATCTACACCAAGCTGAACTTTATCGTATTGTTTGGCACCAAAAAATTGTGAAATAACAATACCAGCTCCAGATGCAATTCCTATAATTAGAGAAATTAATGTAAAAAAAACCGGAAACGATGCACCAACAGCTGATAAAGCCTCTTTGCCAAGATAATTCCCAACTATAATACTGTCTACAATATTATAAAATTGTTGAAAAACACTTCCCAAAAGCATCGGTAATGCAAATTTTAATATTAAAATTCTTTCATTTCCAGTTGTTAAATCTCTCATATTTTTATTTTATCCTTTGTATTAGAACACAAAAAAACCGAACAAATTAATGTTCGGATTTTTTGTTAATAGTAAATAAGTAATCATTAAATAATAAATTAGTATTCTGTATAAATTAGTTTTTGCTTC
>JAOZMB010000015.1 GCA_029934515.1 Bacteroidales bacterium | reverse complement strand
AAAAATAATTTCATATTCTGTCGTCACAGAATACGAATTTATTATTTAACGATTAATAAGGTAAATTATAAGCAGCTACGATTTTTTCAATAGATATTAATGTACAACAACTTTTTAAGTTGTTTAATTCTAAATTTTCTTTTAAGAATCTAAACATAATTATATTCTATTTCTAAATATTTTTTTTATTAAAATCATTGCACAAAATTAATAAGATTTCATATTATTGCAAATAATTTAATATTTATTACAAATATGTAGTATAGTCTTATATAGTTACAAAAAAATAAATTATAACTAAAATTATTATATAATAAGAAATAATAATTATTTTTGCCAAAATTTTTTTATTTAAATATTAAAATATGAATTTTCAGGAAATAAAGAATAACCGTAAAATTATTGGTGAATACAATTACAATGTAAAACCACTTGATAAAGGATACACAGATAAGGTATTGTATGTCAATGTTGGTTCAAACGAAATTAAGGAAAAAGATGTACCACCACTGATGAAAGAAAAATTTGTAGGAGGAAAAGGATATGGTCTAAAACTTCTTTGGGATGCTACAAAACCTAATACAAAATGGAACGACCCAGAAAATGAAATCGTCATATCAACTGGACCAATTGCAGGAATTACTCAATATTCGGGAACCGGAAAATCGATTGTCGTTTCCATTTCGCCTACTGATTTTGTTATGGACAGTAATGTAGGTGGATATTTTGGACCGTTTCTTAATTTTTCTGGTTTTGATTCTCTCGAAGTTCAAGGAAAAGCAGAGAAAGAGGTTATTGTATTTATTGATGGTGTAAAAGGTAAAATAGAAATTTATGAAGCACCAACAGAGCCAATCGATAGTCATAAATTAGCAGAAATGCTTACAGAAATGTATGCCGACAACGATAAAGATAAAAAAAATATATCTGTTGTATCAGCAGGAACGGCTGCCGACCACTCGTTAATAGGAATGCTTAATTTTAGTTTTTACGATATGAAACGTAAAGAAGTAAGACTAAAACAAGCTGGAAGAGGTGGTATAGGTTCAGTTTTTAGAGACAAAAAAATAAAAGCGCTTGTTGTAAAAATTCCTGGTGTAAAAGGTAATTTGAACAATGTTGTTGATTTGAAAACTATAATGCAACGTGGAAGACGTTTCAATAAAGAAATGAGAGAGCTTGATGATAAACAAAATAAAATGAGAAAACAGGGAACAGCTCATCTTACAAATATTATGAATGATTATAATTTGTTACCTGTAAATAATTTCAAATTCGGAAGCCATCCTGATGCAAAAAATATTCACAGTGATGTATGGGAGTCGTACTTTTCGCAGGGAATGAACGATGGTTGTTGGATAGGATGCATGATGTCGTGTGCAAAAGGTATTGATAAATACGAACTAAGAACGGGCCCTTACAAAAGTGAAAAAGTCCTCGTAGAAGGTCCTGAATATGAAACAACATCATCGCTCGGCTCGGTTGCAGGAATTTTTAATCCAGATTTTACAATCGAAGCTAATTTTTATTGCGATACTTATGGTATTTGCACAATTACATGGGGAACAATACTTGGATTCCTGATGGAATGCTACGAAAATAAAATATTAAACGAAGAAAGAACAGAAGGAATTAAACTTAATTTTGGAAATGCAGACGGAGCAATGGAACTATTGCACAGACTTGCAAGAAATGAAAATTTTGGTAAAATCGCTGGACTTGGTGTTCAAAAGTTAAAAGAATATTTTGCAGAAAAAGGCTGGGGAGATATTAATTTTATGAATGATATTGGAATGGTAAATAAAGGTCTGGAATATTCTCAGTACGTTTCAAAAGAATCTCTTGCACAACAAGGCGGATACGCAATGACAAACAAAGGACCACAACATGATGAGGCTTGGTTGATTTTTATGGATATGGTAAATAATCAAATACCAACATTCGAAGATAAAGCAGAAGCATTGCATTATTTTCCAATGTTCAGAACTTGGTTTGGTTTGCAGGGATTATGCAAATTGCCATGGAACGATGTCGAACCAGAAAACAACGCCGAAACAGAAGAACCAGCAAAAGTGCCAGAACATGTTGATAACTATATCGAAATATACAAAGCGGTAACAGGTAAAGAACTTGACAAAAAAGAAATGATTTTACAGTCAGAAAGAGTTTATAATTATCAGCGTATTTTTAATATCAGAAGAGGATACGGAACACGAAAATACGATGCACAACCTTATAGAGCCGCAGGACCAGTTACAGCTGAAGAATACGAATCGCAAAAAGAACTATATGACAAACAAATAATAGAAATATTAAATATAGAAACAAAAGGAAAAACAACAGAAGAAAAAATGAAAATTACACGAAAATATCGGGAAGATAGATACGAAAAACTTCTTGATGCTGTTTACAAAAGAAGAGGTTGGAACAAAAACGGAATACCAACTCCAAAACATATGAAAAATATCAAAATGGACATCCCAGAAGTAATGGAAACAATTAATAAATATTTTGAATAAGTATAACTTAAAACAACATTTTATCTTGTTGAATAAGCGAACAACTTGTTGAATTAAAAAATAACTTATGATTTGTTTTTTGTAAAATATTTATTATCTGGTGTAAACCAATTCGTAATTTATAATTCGTAATTTACTAAGTTGTTTGCTGATTTTAACACAAATCATTTTTGCTACAAAGATAAATAATATTCGATGTAAATTTTGTATTGTCAATAACTTCTGTTTTAAAATTACATTCCGAAATTATTGACAATATTTTTTGTTCTGATGTAAAATAAAGTCTATCAAAATGTGTTTTATTAAATTTTAGTAATTTTGTTGAAAACAGTTCAGATAATTTTGTTATTTTGTGTCTTTTTTCCATCTGACTATTCCCATTACGAATAATAATTTTACCGTTCTTATTTAAGTTATTTATACACTTTTTTATAAGTTGTTTTTGTTCTTTATCAGGCATATAATGCAAAATATCATTTAGCACAAAAATATCACTTTTCTTTAAATCTGCATTCAAAATATTGGCACAAAAGAAATCTAAATTATCTGTTTTTGAGATATTATTTTTTGCTGTTTCTATCTTGCCAATATCATAATCTATTCCAATTATTTTACGTTCCGCCGACATAAAACTAAGCATATAAGACAAGTATCCGTATCCGCAACCAATATCTGTTATTGTTGCTTTTTGTGGAATAATTTTATCAAAAATTTCATAATTATTTTCCATTGCTGTTTTTATTCGTGTGTAATGCTCCAGCACTGGCGTTTTGTATATATAATTTGCAATAAGTTTTTTTCTAAAATATTTTGTTGTTTCGTATTTTTTTCTAATATTATGATATTCTTTTTGCATATATTTTCTGATATTCTTTGCTTGTTCGCGGTTGTTTGCACCGAAATTATTTTGATTTATTCTTTTTAATATATTAACGCTTAAAAGTCCACTTTTTACAAAAGGTTCATCTTTTGGAACACAATATCCAGCTCCATGTATTATTATCGGCAAAATGTCAAGTCCAAATTTCTCTGCAATATAAAAAGCACCTTTATGAAACCGTTTCATTTCATTTTTTTTGGAGCGTGTGCCTTCTGGATAAATAAGAACAGAATATCCTTCTTTAATTTTAGGTTTTAATTTTTCTATATTTTTTTCCATACCGTTTGAGATAGGATAAAAATCAGCATATTTAACAATCTTTCCATAAAAAATATTATTTTGAACCCAATCATTTGTAAGTACAAGTATTTTTGGATTTAACATCAAAATAAGAGGTATATCAATATGTGAGGAATGATTGGTAATAATTACAGCTGGTTTTTTAAAATCTTCTCCAAAAGGATTATTTATAATTTTTTTAACATGAAAAGGAATATATACAATAGTTTTTGTAACCAACATTAGCCAATAATGAAAAAACAATTTCGATTTTTTTAAAGAAATTAAATTTAATAAAAATCTTAAAATATTTGTAAGAATCGAACCTGTTACAAAAATTAAAAATAATAAAATATTAAAAAATAGGTCTTTAAAAGTTATTGGTAAACTTCGTTTTTTGTCATGCCGTCCGACAAGGAAACCAAACATAACAGCCTGCAAAGTATATGTAATAAAAACAACCGACAAAATACCGATAATAGACAATGAAGCAATAGATTTTATTGCTGGGTGTTCTGCAAAAATCAAAACTCCGATTGCCGTTACGGTTGTTATTGCAGAGAGAAGAATTGACGTTTTATAAGATGCAAGATTTTTATGATTAAAACGGTATTCTTGTAACAAACCCTGCATAACAAAAATACTGTAATCGATGCCGAGACCGAAGATAAAAGTAGATATTATAATATTAAAAATTGTAAACTTTACTGCAAACAAACTCATTATAGAAAGCGTCCACAACCAACTTATTATCATCGGTGTTATAGTAATTATTGTAAGTTCAATACGTCCAAAGTAAACAAGCAAAATAACAAAAACAACAACAAGCGAAATACTAACCAAAAGATTAAAATCTTTTTTTAGAATAAGAACTATTTTATCTGTAAGATGTTTTTTGTCAATAATAATAAAAGTTTCGTTTTCGGGCAATGCAGAATATACTTTTTCTTTATCTTCCTGTCGAAGACGCAAAAAGGTTACTACTGTTGTCAATTCAGGATTTTCGTTAACAAGCTCATCGGCAAATATATTTTTCAGATTGTTAAAAGTTGCCGAATCAAGTGGCATAAATTCTTTATCTATCAAATCGTAAAATTTGTTAAAAGCTGTTGATTTAAAACCTATTTCTTTACCATATTTTTTTAAATTTTCAACAAGTTTATTTTTTTTCTTATCTGTCCAATATTTGTTCCATTTTTTTATTCTTTTCTGTTGCAGTTTTTCGGAAATCAAAACAGAATTTACTGAACTATAAGATTTAATTATTCCTTTATTTTTAAGATTTTTTACTTTATTTATAATTTTTTCGTTGTTCTGTAAAGCAGTTTCCAGATTGTCGCCAGTAGCGACAAGATACATAGAGCGCAAAGCTATACTGCTAATTTTGTTTAAGTTTTTTTCGGCTTCTTTCAATTCTGGCGACATGTAATTCATCTTATCCATATCCGATTCAAACTCTGCATTTCGGAACAAAAACAAACAGGCAAAAGTAATTATTATCAAAAAAGCAAGCACTTTTTTATTTTTATCGAAACCGTAAGCCGCAAATTTTTCAATTAAATTGCTGTTATTTTTTTTTTTGTAAATATTGTCTCTTTGTCGTTTTCGTAAAAAATGAGGTAGAACAATCAGAGCAAAAATTGCCGCAACAATAACGCTGATGCCTGCAAATAATCCCAAATCGCGTAAAGCCTCCGAACTCACAAACAATAAACAAAAAAAAGCGGAAGCCGTTGTAAGACTGCTTATTAGAATAGGAACAGTAATATCACCAAAAATTTCGGAAACCTTATTTTTGCTTCTAAAATGAGTGAAAATATGTAAAGAATAATCAATTGAAATACCAACAAGAACAGAACCAACACCAAGAGAGATTGCCGAAATTTCGCCATAAAAAATAGATATAAAAGCAAGTGCCGTTAATGCGCCAAAACAGGCGGGAAGAACGAGAATAAAAAATATTTCAAAACGTCTAAAAAATAATGTTATAAATAAAAATAAAGAAACAAGAGCTATCGAAACACTTAAAATAATATCTTTTTTTATTCGTTCTGCATTTCCAACAGCAATTATAGGACTCCCAAAGAGTTCAAGTTTTACGCTTGGAAAAAGCAAAGAAACATCAGCAGATATTGATTTAATATTATCAATTAATTGTTTATTTTGGTTTGTATTATTAGATGAATAAATTGGAGATACAAAAGCGAGTAAATTTTTATGATTTTTTGTTAATATTCTATTATTATAGATTTCGTAATTATCGTCAAATTGAAGCGACTGCAATTTTTTCAAAGCTATAGCTGTGATACTCAAAGGGTCGCTACTGATAAATTGTTTTGTAACAATGCCAGCTGGAGATATTAAATTCTTATAAGCTGTTGTAAGAGTTTTTTCTATTTCGCCAGATAGCAACATAGAATCTATTTTTATATAGTCAATATCTTCGAGAAGTAAAGGCAAATTTTCATAAAACTTGTGATAAATATTGTTAATTGTATTGTCGGATATTTTATATTTTATATCTTTAATATCATTTTTTAAGAGGCGCTCAATTCTGAAAATTACAGAATCTGCAAAAGCTAACAAAGTATCTTGTTTTGCAGAGGAAGTGCTATCGACAAGCGAAAAATTAAAAACCAAACGTTCGCTGAATTTAATATTTTTGCTAATATTGTTAAATCTTTCCAACTCTTCATCTACAGGAATTAACTTTACAAGGTCTTCTGTTTGTTTTATTTTCAAAGAATAAAATACAGAAAAAATAAATCCTATAATAATAATAAAAGCAAGAAGCAAGCGTCTTTTTCTGAAATATTTATACAAAAAATTAAACATAATTGGCATTTTTACAATAGTGTACGAAATAGAATTAGACCATTTACAATTTTAATCCTTAATTCGCATTATTAATGGAAGAACAAATAAGCTATAAATATTGAAGCAATAATTCCTGTAAAATCAGCTATTAGTCCGCATGTTACTGCGTATCTTGTATTTTTTATTCCTACCGAACCAAAATAAACAGCTATTATATAAAATGTTGTATCTGTTGCTCCTTGAACTGTTGACGCTACTTTTCCTACGAATGAATCAGCGCCGTGAGTTTGCATTGCATCGACCATCATACCTCTTGCGCCGCTTCCACTGAGGGGTTTCATTAATGCGGTTGGCAGTGCTTCAATAAAATCTGTATTTACTCCAGCTGATGAAAAAAGAAATGAAATTCCTTCTATTAAATAGTCCATCGCTCCTGAGGCTCTAAAAACACCTATCGATACAAGTATTGCTATCAGATAAGGAATAATTTTTATGGCAATACTAAAACCTTCTTTTGCTCCTTCGATGAACGCATCGTAAACATTAATTTTTCTTATCGCTGCAAGTCCTATAAAAAGAACAATTATACTGAAAAGAATAACATTGCTTGCAACAGATGATATTTTTGCAATTTGTTCTTTTGGCAAACCAGATAAATAATAAATCATGCTGATAATTAAAAGACTAAGACCTCCAAGATATGCTAAAATAACTTTATCAAAAAGATTAATTTTTTGATAAATTGAAACACTTATAAGCCCAGCGATTGTTGAAAAATATGTGGCAAGAAGTATCGGAATAAAAATATCGGAAGGGTCGGAGGCACCAAGCTGCGACCTATAAACCATCACACTTATAGGCAAAAGAGTTAAGCCAGAAGTATTTAGAACAAGAAACATTATCTGAGCATTTGTTGCAGTGTCTTTTTTCTTATTATCTACTTGCAATTGCTTCATTGCTTTTAAGCCCATTGGCGTTGCGGCGTTGTCAAGACCCAACATATTTGCGGCTACATTCATTAACATAGAGCCATAAGCGGGGTGGTCTTTTTTAAGTTCTGGAAAAAGTTTACGAAAAAATGGTCCTATTAATTTACTGAAAATCCTAATCACTCCACCTTTTTCACCTATTCGCATCATGCCAAGCCAAAGCGTTAATACACCCGTTAGACCAAGAGAAATTTCAAAACCAGTCTTTGACATATCAAAAGTGCTTGAAACCATTGCCGGGAAAACCTCCGCATCTCCAAAAAATATTAATTTTACCAACCCGACAGCAAAAGCAATCAGAAAAAAAACTACCCAAATATAATTTAATACCATTACAATTTATTTATTTTATAAATATTTATTTTTAAAACTTACTTACTTGTACCAATTTGCGTACATAAGATAATTTTTAGCTATTTTATTAATCATTTCACTTGTCTGTTCTGGGTCTATATCTTTAATTTTTTTTGCTGGAACACCAGCATAAATACTATTCGGTTTAACTATCGTTCCTGTTTTGATAAGTGCGCCAGCTGCAATGATAGTATTTTCATTAATAACAGCATCGTCAAGAATAATTGCACCTATACCAATAAGAACATTTTTTTCTATTCGCGCTCCGTGAATAACCGCATTATGACCTACCGAAACATTATCTTTTATTATAATTGTTGATTTCTTGTAAAGTGTATGAAGCACAGCACCGTCCTGAATGTTTACATTGTTTCCTATTCGTATATAATTTACATCACCTCTTAAAACTGCATTAAACCAAAAACTACAATTATCTCCGATAATTATATCGCCAACAAGTACCGCATTATCAGCAATATAACAATTTTTTCCTATTACGGGTGTAAATCCTCTTACTGTTTTTATTATCGACATATTTTTATAATATAAATATTTGGAAAACCACAAAGGTAACAAAAAAATTAGATTTTATTTTTTATTTTTTTATTTTTATAATATATTTCTTACTTTTGCTATGTTTTTTTATATTAAATGTAATAATCAAATGTTAATAAAAATAGATAAAATTATATTTTTTTCGTTATTATTTGTATTTTTAATACCAAATATTGATTATAAAAATTTTATGTTAAAAGAGCAGGAGCATCCAGTTCATGTTTCTGTTACAAATATTGATTATAATTCAAAAAAAAAAAGTTTTGATATATCAATAAAACTGTTTGCAGATGACTTTAAAAAAATATTGGATTTAAAATTTGATAAAAACGTGAACTTTGAAAACAAAAAAAGTAATAAATATATTGATATATATATAAAGAAAAACTTAAAATTAATATTTAATGACAATGATATTAATCAAAAAAAAAATAAATTTAAAGGCAAAAAATATAAAAAAAATGAAAACGTAATTTGGCTGTATTATAGTTACAAATATACAAAAAATTATAAAAAAATTAAAATAATTAATACATTAATGAACGATTTATATCGAGACCAGAAAAATTTATTTATCTTTACATACAAAAATATTCAAAAAGCAATTAAATTTGATAAATCAAAAACCGAAGAAAAATTTATAATACAATGAAAAAAATAATAATATTAATCATGCTGTTGACGGCATTAACATTACAATCTTATGCAACGCATAATAGAGCTGGTGAAATAACATACAAACATTTATATGGTTATACATACAGAATTACTTTGATTACTTATACTTACGCACCAAGTGAAGCCAATGAGCAACGAAACCAATTAGAATTGTTCTGGGGAGATAATACAAGCGATTGGATAAATAGAGAAGAAATTTATTTGTTGCCTGGCGATGGGCAAATTCAAAAAAATACATATATAGGCGACCATACTTTTTCTGGACCAGGTGTTTATAAAATGATTATGTCAGACCCAAACAGAAACGAAGATATTATTAATATACCAAACTCTGTACAGGTAGTTTTTACGGTACAGACGATTTTAAAAATTGACCCAGATATAGGGAGTAATAGTACTCCAAATTTATTAAATCCGCCTGTTGATAGGGCTGCACTTGGAAGAAGGTTTAGTCATATACCTTTGGCTTATGACCCCGATGGCGACAGTCTTTCATATAAATTATCAGTCTGTCTTGGTCCAAACGGTGTGCCTATCGAAGGTTACACATATCCAAGTGCAAGCGAAGAATTATACGTAAACGAAATTACAGGAGAGTTTGTTTGGGACGCTCCAACTATGATAGGTGAATATAATGTTGCTATGGAAATTGAGGAATGGCGCAACGGAATAAAAATAGGAAGTATTATAAGAGATATGCAAATAGAAGTATTGGAAACTGATAACGAACCGCCTATAATTGAACCATTACCTGATTATTGTATTACAGCTGGAAATACAGTTATTTTTGATGTTACTGCAAGCGACCCAGACGGAGATAATATCATACTCACAGGAATAGGAGGACCTTTTGAAATTGAATACAATCCAGCTGTATTTACGCAATATACGGGAGTAAGTCCTGTTACAGCGACATTTACTTGGAATACCTCTTGTATTCATGTAAGACAACAACCTTATGATGTTCTGTTTCGTGCAAAAGATGATAATCCAGAAGTACAACTAACTGGATATCAAGAAACTAAAATTACAGTTGTTGCACAGGCTCCTGAGAACCTACAAGCATCTCCGACAAGTAATACTATATTTCTGAGCTGGGATACTTATGGCTGTTCCAATGCAGAAGGTTTTAGAATTTATCGTAGAAAAGGTAGTTACGATTTTACACCAGACGAATGCGAAACAGGTCTTCCTGCATCGGCAGATTATACTCTTATAGCTTCGCATGAAGGAGCAAGCAGTCAAAGTTTCCTTGACAACGGAACAGGAACAGGACTACCACCCGGATATGAATATTGTTATAGAATAACTGCATATTTTGTAGACGGCGCAGAAAGTTATGTTTCAAATGAAATTTGTGTAGAACTTGTAAAAGGAACTCCTGTATTTATCGAAGCATCAGTTGCGTACACAGACACAACAAACGGCTCTATTTATCTTAAATGGATGCAACCTATTGAATTTGATACAATTCAATTTCCAGGTCCTTATAAATATATACTCGAATCGTCACCTGATTTGTATGGACAAAATTATTCAAACCCGATTGAAATAATTGGTATAGAAGATACAATATTTATTGATACATTTATAAATACAGCAACAGCACCAAAATCATACAGACTCACATTATACAGCCAAGATAATGCCGAATGGCAACAAGTTGGTACTTCCGGATATGTATCTTCTATATTTATTGTTGGACATCCAAACGATAGAAAAGTAGAAATAGATATACAAGATAACACACCTTGGACGAATTATGAATATGTAATTTACAGAAAAGATGCAGATAAAGAATGTAATATTAATAATTTTGAATATGATTCCATCGGAGTCTCAGATAACAATTCTTTTACAAATTTAGGTTTAATTAATGAAACAAATTATTGGTTTAAGATTAAAACAACAGGTAAATACAATCTGGAATATATACCCAAACCATTGGTAAATCTTTCGCAGGAGATGTGTATAGCGCCTCTGGATACTATTCCTCCTTGTCCTTTGAGCTTTACTGTGAACAGTGATTGTGATATTATGGTAAACAATTTATCTTGGACTGTTGTTGATTCTTGTTCCAGAGATATCGCCAATTTTTTAATATATTATAGCAATACATACGATGGTAAATTAGAACTTATCGAAACACTTGATGATAATTCCTTGCGAACATACGCTCATTATCCAGAGACAACACTTGCTGGTTGTTATGTTGTATCTGCACAGGATTCGGCAGGTAATTCAATCGCTCCAGAACAACTGACAAAAATTTGTATAGATAACTGTAATTATTACAATTTACCAAATGTTTTTACTCCAGACGGAGATGGCAAAAATGACTTTTTTATACCGTTTCCTTATAAGTTTGTTGAGAAGATTGACATAAAAATATATAATCGTTGGGGCGCTCTTGTTTTTGAAACTGACAACCCAGATATAAATTGGGACGGCGATGATATGAAGTCTGGAAATCCTGTAAGCGATGGCGTATATTATTATTTGTGTGATGTTTATGAATATCGACTATCTGGAATAGAAGTAAGAAATATCAATGGCTTCGTTCATATTTTTGGAAATAAAAAAAATAGAGGAAGCCAATGATAAAAAAATGTAGAATGTAGAATTACATATCTAATATTACCATAATTTTTTTCGTAAATATTTTAATATTTGTTCCTTCTATTTCATCTCCATTTATGTCAAACAGTTCTTCGTTAAGAGTTAATGTATATGTTTCTGTTCCAGACGGAATTACCGATTGAAAATTAGTAACTGTTTCGGCTTGTTCGATTGTAAAATTATCAGTAATGTTGTAATTTGCTTCTTACAGTTTTACAAAAGTTACTAATAAAATATTTAAGTGCTGAAAATCAAGGAATTACTATTTTGAAAAATAGATAACAAAAAACTAACAACTAACCACTAACCTCGATTGTTTTAATAAAGAATGCACTTATAAAAACAGATATTGCAAATATTACTATTAGTACTCCAGTAATTCTGTTTATCCACAATAAATTTCGTAAACGTATTTTTCTTCTAAAAATTGAAATAATTCCAATTAGACTAATCCACCAAAATATTGCACCAACAAATACTGATGTAATAAGAATAGTTATATTAAAAGTTATTGTATTTTCTGTTATTGTTCCGAATCCAGCGAATAAAGCGCCGAATGCGAGTACAGTTATAGGATTTGAGATTGTTAGTAGGAAGCTTGTAACAAAATCTGTAAAATATCTATTTCCTTTTGTTCTTAGTTTACGTATTTGTTTTGCTGGGTTTGAAAAAAATATTCTTGCGCCCATAAATATTAAAAATAGTCCTCCTATTATTCTGATTGGCATTTGATTATTAATAAGAAAATCTTTAATAAGAGTAATTCCAAAACCAGCAATAATTGCATAAATAATATCGGCTGTTGCTGCTCCTAAGCCAGAAACAAGACCAGACATAAATCCTTTGTTCATAGTACGTTGAATGCAAAGAACGGCAATAGGTCCCAACGGAGCAGACACCGCTATTCCTATTGATAAACCTTTTATTATAAATAGTATATCCATATGATAAAAATGTGTCCAAATTGTTTATACAAATTAAGAATTTATAGTTAAAAAAAAACAAATTTATATATATTTTCTTTTTTTGCAAATATTAATAAAATAATGAACAATTTTGAATTAAATTAGAACAATACTTTCAATATTTTTTATTTTTTCTAATTCTTCAATAATTTTTTTCATTTTTTTATTATTTTCCAAAGCACCATTTTCTTTTATATGCAGGACTGTATCAATATTGAACAAATCTTTTTCGGATACAAAATTTAATGATTTTATATTAACAGAAAAATCATTTGATATAATAGACGAAATTTTATTAATAATTCCCTTAGAATTTTTACCCTGTATTCTGAACTTTGATAATATAGAAATCGCTGTGTACGATGTCCATTCAACATCGAAACAATCTCTGTGAACAATTGCAACCGAACAATCTGTCTTATGAATTTCTATTTTATTGCTATCAAAATTTTTTATTCCAATCACATTGTCGCCCGGAAGAGGTGTGCAACAATTTGCAATTGTGTAATTAATTTTAAGTCGTGAGTTTCCTTTGGGTTCAGGATTTTTTAATTGCTGTTTCTGAAAAGGGATTTTAATTTTCCAGAATTTGCTTTTCCTTTGTGTACAACATTTCTTAATTATTTCTACCATATCAATTTCAGAAATTTTCTTCTCGCCTACACTTATAAAGAAATCTTTTTTACTAAGAATATTGCTCATTTCATCGATGAGTTGTTTTTTTGCACTTTTCGTATCGGGAATATTTAATGTCTCAATTATATTGGTAATAATTTTTTCTCCTTTTTCATAACTTGATTTTATTTCATGTTTGAATATATTTCTAAGACTATTCAATGCTTTTTGAGTTATAACATGATTAAACCATTCTTTTTTAGGTTTATTCTTCTGTGATGTTATAATTTCGATTTTATCGCCGTTTTTTATTTTTTTATATATCGACGATGTTATTCCATTAATTTTAGAAGCAATACATTTGTATGCCAGGTCTGTGTGTATTTTAAATGCAAAATCCAAAACTGATGCTCCTTTGGGTAACGTAACAATATGTCCTTTTGGTGTTAGTACTCTGATTTTTGAACTTAATAGATTTAATTTTAAATTATCAAGGAAGTCATCAGCGGAGGAGTTATTTTTAGATAAATGCTCTAATATTTCTCTTACTTTTACATCGAACTCTGTTTTAACGCCTCTAAGACCTTTGTATTTCCAGTGAGCAGCTAGACCGTATTCTGCAATATCGTGCATTTTTTTTGAACGAATTTGCACTTCTACCCATCTATTTTCTTCGTTGCTAACTGTTAAATGCAATGCTTGATAACCAGTATCTTTGGGTGTCTCTAACCATTCTCTTCTTCTGTCTAATTTTTCTGTATATAATTGTGTAATAATTTTTCCTATATCGTTTATTTCATTTATTTCGTTTATTTCATTTTTAGGAGAAAAAATAATTCTAAAAGCAAACAAATCATATACTTCTTCGAAACTAACTTTTTTCTTTTGCATTTTTTTCCATATAGAATATATTGATTTTACACGACTTTCTACTCTATATTCTATTCCAGCTTTGTCCAATTTACTTTTTATAGGTTGTGTAAATCGTCCAACAAATTCTATGCGGTCTTTTTTAGTACTTTTAATTTTATTATTAATTTCGTTGTAACGTTCTGGGTTTGAATGTTTTAAACATAAATCTTCTAATTCTGCTTTTATTTTGTATAATCCTAATCTATGTGCAAGTGGTGCATAAATTGTCAAAATCTCTTTAACTAATTTTTCTTTATTTTTGTTTGAGAGATATTCAATTGTTTGCATATTATGTAGCCTATCTGCTATTTTTATAAAAATAACACGAATATCGTCTGACATAGATAATAGGATTTCTCTAAATACTGATGCCTGAGGGTTGTCGTCAAAATGTTTTTTATTACTTTGTTTTTTAGGTTTATAAATAGATTTCTCTGGTTCTTTTTTGGCATATTCGTTGTATTTAATTTTTCTTAGCTCTGCAACAATTGATGCTGTTCTTTTACCAAAATATCTTTTTATATCATCAATTCCGTATTCTGTTTTTGATGGAACATCGTGTAATAATGCAGCGACTGCTGATTTAACTCCCAATCCTATTTGTTCAAAAACAATTGTTGCAACAGCAAGAGGGTGAGTCATGTAAGGCTCACCCGGATATCTGTTCATATTCTTGTGAGCATTACAGGCAAAATTAAATGCATCCTGTAATAAAATCTTCTGCTTTTCATTTGTAAAACGAGAAGGATTATTCGTAAGAAGTATATCGAAATTTTTTTTTAGTAAATCCTCTTTTGCACTTTGTTGGGCGCTCATAAATTATTAATTAAGTTATCGTAAATGAATTTGATATAATAATAATAAAAAATTTTGCAAAAAAAAAAAAAAAAATTAAAATTGCATAATTATAAATTTTTAAATTAAAAATCATGAAAAAAAAATTTTTAGTACTGGCGATTATTTTTATACTAGCATCAGGAAATTTATAAATAAAGTATGCAAAAACAATCAAACTATATTTTATATTTTAAAATAAATCAAAATATTTTGCACTTTCATAAAAATTTACAATAATTTTGTTTTTTTAGAATATTTCAAATATCGAAGAAAAAAACTAACTTTAACAAAAATAAAAATGGCAAACGAAAAAAAAACAGATTTTTTTATAGGAAAACTGCTCGATTTGGCAAAAATTAAATATACTCCAAATGGTAGTGATATAAAAGAAATAAAAAACGCTTTAAAAACAGCTTCAAAAAAAGGAACAGGTAAAGCTGGATATCCAGAATTTACGGCAAAATCAGAAAAATTTATTATCGTAATAGAAGACAAAGCTGAAACAGATAAACAAGCAAATTATATAGATAACGAAAAAACAAAACTAAAACAAAATGTAAAATCTATTATAGATTTTGCTGAAAACGGTGCATTGCATTATGCAAACCAAATTATAAAAAAAACATCATTTAAAAAAGTATTTGCTTTTGGATGCTCAGGAAATGAAAAACACCATATTATTAAACCTATATTTGTTGATGAAAATGGATATAGAATTTTGAAAAAAGTGGAAAACTTTGAAAATTTTTCGGAAAAAAATATCGAAAAATACTACAAAGAACAAGTACTCGGAGAAACACCAAAAGAAATATTAGAAGCAAAAGAATTGCAAAAAAAAGCTGCCGAACTGCACGAAGCATTACGAAACTATGGACAACTTGGAGATAAAGAAAAACCACTTGTTGTATCGGCTATACTTTTGGCACTGAACTATGACGATTTTAAAATAAATAATCTTACAGGAAACAAAAGAAGCACTGATGGAATAAAAATCTTCCAGGCTGTTGAAAATTTTATGAAAGAAGCAAATGTTTCACCAGAAATAAAATTAAAAAAAGTATTAAATCAATTCAATATAATAAAAGACAGAACTTTACTTAATCAAAAAGATGAAAGACTGGCGAAAACGCCACTAAAATATTTTACAGAATTTATTAAAAATAATATTTTAGCATCAATAAAAGCAAATGTAAAAGAAGATGTTCTCGGAAAATTTTACGGCGAATTTATGAGATACAGCGGAGGAGACGGACAAACTCTTGGAGTAGTTTTAACTCCGAGCCACATAACTGAATTGTTTTGTGATTTGGTAGATATAAAAAAAGATGACCATGTTTTTGACCCCTGTTGCGGAACAGCTGGATTTCTTATCGCGGCTATGCACAGAATGGAAAACATGACAAAAGATAAAAATGAAAAAGAAAATATAAAATCTAATCAACTGCACGGAATAGAAATTAGAGAAGATATGTTCTCTATTGCAACTACAAATATGATACTCAGAGATGATGGAAAAAGTAACTTAAAATGTGCAGATTTCCTTTCTAAAACAGTCGAAGAATTAAGAAAAGAAAAATATACAGTAGGTTTTATGAACCCGCCGTATTCGCAAGCAAAAGGAAAAGATACAGCTCATTTATCTGAAATTAATTTTACAAAACATCTTCTTGACAGTCTCGAAGACGGTGCAAGATGCGCTATTATTGTCCCGCAATCTACAATGGTAGGAAAAAGAAAAAATGATAAGAATATAAAAAAACAAATCCTTGAAAAACACACACTTGAAGGTGTAATTACACTAAACAAGGAAACTTTTTACAGAATAGGAACAAACCCGTGTATTGCTATTTTTACGGCTCACAAACCACATGAAACGAATAAAAGAAGTAAATTCATAAATTTTGAGAACGATGGATGGGAAATTAATAAACATATAGGTTTAAAACCGACTGAAATAGCAAAAGAAAAGAAAGCAAAACTTTTAGATTGTTGGTATGATAGAGACGATGCAGAAAGCAAATTTATGGTAAAAACAACAATTACGGACAAAGACGAATGGTTGCACTCGTTCTATTATTTTAACGATGAAATACCAAAAAATAAAGATTTTGAAAAAACAATGGCTGATTATTTGACTTTTGAATTTAAGATGATTATACAAGGAAGAAAATATTTATTTGAAAATAATAAATATTCAAAAAAAAAAATCAAAACCAAAATAGAACTGGAAAATAGAAAGTGGAAAGAGTTTTTTGTTATAAACTTATTTAAGATTGAAAGAGGAAAACGTCTAATCGCATCAAATAGAATTAAAGGAGATATACCATTCATAACAGCCGGTTTTAAAAATGAAGGTGTTGCTAAATTAATCGGAAACAAAATACAAAAACAATATTCTAATTCAATAACAATAGATATGTTTGGAAATGTGTTTTATAGGGAATATAATTTTAAATGTGATGATAATATTCATGTATTAAAAAATATACAAATTAACAGATATAACGGTAATTTTATTACTAGCTGTTTTAAAAAAACAACCGAAAATATATTTAGTTATGGTAAACAATTTAGATTAAAAACACTCGAAAAGTTAAGAATACTTTTGCCAACAACCTCACAAGAAGAACCAGATTACGAATTTATGGAAAATTACATGCGAGCAGAAGAGCATAAATTGCTCCAAATATACAAAAATTATATTTCAAAACGAAAAGTCAAAATTAAAAGAAATATAATTCTGCTGACAGAGAGAAAGTGGGGAGAGTTTGAAATTGGTAAAGTATTTAATGTTTATACAGGTGCAAATGTTCAAAAAAAATATTTAAAAATAGGAACTCGTCCTCGTATTTCTGCTACTGATCAAAACAACGGAATTGTTAAATTTACTGAAATTTCAAATCATAAAAATTATAGAGAATTAAACAATTTTATATCTGTTTCTTTTTTAGGTTCTGTATTTTATCATTCATACACAGCAAATTTAGATATGAAAATACACGCAATTCAAATTAAAAACAAAAAACTAAATAGATATTTAGCTGAGTTTATTGTTTATTTAATAAAAAGGTCTGCAAATAATATATCATATGGAAATCAGTTGTCAAGCAGAGATTTACCTAAAAAGAAAATATTTTTGCCTATAACCTCACAAGGCGACCCCGATTACAAATTTATGGAAGACTATATGCGAGCGCTTGAATACATTAGGTTAGAAGATTACATTTTAAATAAGTATCGAGATGAAATATTATGAGACCTTATTAGACCTTCAAGGTTTTAAAAACCTTGAAGGTCTTGAATGTCTAAATGTCTACTTTAAATTAAATATTTTTTCTCCTATTTCTTTTCCATCTGCATATATTGTAACATTATACTTTCCGCTTGCCTGTAGGTTCTCAGCTTTCCAAAATACACATACATCAAGGTCTTTTCCTTTATAATTAACATTTCTTTTAGAAGAATATGCTATCTCTTTTCCCTCGAACATGAATAATTTTGAATCTTTATTCATAATTATCAAGTTATCAGGACCTGCAATTCTTACAAAAATATCTCTTTTACCACTCACAGCAATTTTATTTTCCTGTATTGTAAAGCATATCTTAAGTTTTTTCATTTTCCTTGAACGTTTGGTACTTTTACCTCTTTTATTCAAAGGTGTAATATTTATATTGTAAGATTTTAATTCGGAAGCAACAGTAACTTGTTTATTTAGACTGTCTCGCTCTAATATAACTTTATTTTTTTCATCACTTTCTTCTTGATATTTTTTTTTAATCTTTAAATTTTTAGCTGTAAGCAATTTATTTTTTGTACTAAGAGAATCTATCTGCGCTATATAACTTTTCATTATCGACCTCAATGTAGCGGTCTCACGCTCAAGCTGTTGTATTCTTATCTTATCAGAACTGTTTACTTTTTTTAGTTGCAAAAGTAATTTTCTAATCTTTTTTTGCTCAGCCTCCAATTGTTTGTTTATATCTGCATTTTCTGTTTTTAATTCTTCATATTGAACAAGCATTTTTCTTAGTTCTTCTTCTACAGCACTTTTTTCATCGACAACTTCATTTAAATCTGCGGTAAGCTTCTCATTTACAGCTTTATATTTATATCTATCATTAAGAAGAAAAATTATTGTAATAGTCTCAATAACAAGTAAAACCAGCAATATTTTTGAAATACTATTTTTCATTTTATTGTTTTTTTATTAATTAGATTATAAAATTTGTAAGTAATAACAATTAGATGTAATTATTAGTATAATGCAAATCTAATAAAAAATTTAATTAATGAAAATAAAAACAATTTTTTTTTATTTTATAGATTTATTCGTCATTAATATTTTGTTATATTCATTTTCAAACTTACAAAAAAGATTCGTCCCCGACCGGCAAGTGAAGATATGCCACCTGTTGAACCATGCGCTCCGCCAGACTGAGAAGCACCTGTTTGTGTACCTGATATTTCAATATTATCAAAAATATTTTTTGCTCCAGCAGAAATAACAATCGAATTATTAAAGAATTTTTTAGATATTGTAATATCAAGATTATGATATGAATCCATAATATTTAGTAACAACAAGTCTTCGCTTGTCAATGTATGACTTGGATATTCACCGATATATTTGTAGATAATAGATAATGTTCCGTTCAATTTCAAAAAATTATATGTTAATATAGAATTGAAATTATTGCTAAAAATAAGTGAATCTTCGTCATAAGAATCTGTTTGTCCTATCCGAGAGAAGCCCATATCTATTTTAAAGAACGGCAAATATTTATATCCAATATTAGCTTCGACTCCTATTGATTTAAAGTGTCCAATGTTAGAATTTGTAAAATGCAATTGATTATCTGGACTAAGCTGTACCAATGTAATTTTATTATTTATAATATTATAATACGTTTTTATTTCAAAATCAAATTTATTTTTTCCTGATGTTATGTTATAATTTGTAGATAAATTATAATTATGTGAATACTCTGCATTAAGGTCTTCGTTGCCTTCTATTTGATGATTGCTGTCATAAAAGTAAAGATAAAGTTCTTTCAAAGAAGGCGCTCTAAAACCTCTCGCGTAAGAAGCTCTAATGTTCAGTTTTTTAATATTATATTTCAAATTAAAAGAAGGTACCAAAGGCGAATTATATTTCGTATTATATGATGCTCGCAGACCAGACTGTATAACAAAATTTGGTAATATATTCCACATTATTCCAGTAAATAAAGCATAATCTTGTATATCTTCTTTATTATTTTTCATTCTTTTTCCTGTTCCATATTCTAAATTAAAATCAAAACCAGCATGAAAATTTACATTAATATTTTCAGGAACATAATTATAAACATATCTCGTAATAATGGCATCAAATTTTGTTGTATCATGGTCTGTTGAACCAGTAGTGAGTTGTGTTTCAAGATTTGTCATATCTTTTATATATGTATGTTTTTTTCTGTTATAATATGAATATGCGGCAAGGAAGTTATAATTTGAGTTCTCTGTTAATTTGTGATTTATTTGCAGATTATTGTTTGTTCTTATCGTATAAAACCATGTATCCAATCCTTTTATACTATAATGTTGTAGTCCGAATAAATCGCTTCTGTCTAATAGTTTTTCTTTAAAAAAATCAATTTTATATTTGATTTTAAATTTTACAGTTCCAAAAGTATAATTTGCATCTGCATTATATTGTTCTTTTGGTTTATAATCCATTTTTCTGTTAGTGTCATCAACATCAAAACCAGCAAAAAATTTTCTACCTCCATTAAAATAAATCAAATGTTTATTTTTGTTGAACGAAACATTTGTATTTGCATTATATGTTGTTCCAGATTCATAGTATAAATTTGCTCCTGTTTTAAACTTTGAATATTTATTTTCTTTTGTAATAATATTAATAACCCCAGCAAGCGCATTACTTCCATAGATTACCGACATAGGACCTTCAATAATTTCAACATGGTCTACATTTGAAAGGTCTATCTGGCTGAGGTCTATATTTCCGTTCATTCGTCCTATAACTGGCACACCGTCTATTAAAATTTTTACGTTCTCTCCTGATATACCTTGCATTTTTATTCCTGTTCCTGTTGAAGGGTCGTGTGATATATTGATTCCCAATTCATCTGTGAGTAGGTCTGCAAGGTTATTTGCCGCTTTATTTTCTATCTGAGTTCTGCCTATTATTTTTATATCATAAATTGACTTATCAACAGCTACTGGTTCATATTGTCCAGTTACAACAACTTCTTCTATATCAAATCCGGTTCTTTTAAGTTTATATTCTTTTTGGGTTGTTCCAGGCAAAATTGTATCCGATATTGTTTCATAACCAATACAACTAACATAAATAATTGTTTTTTCTTTTATATTAATTTTTCTTTTACCATCAAGGTCGGCCGCCTGATATTTTTCATTTTCATTGTTAAAATTTTTTGTACAAATATGAGCATAAGGAATTGGTTTTGAATTATCTGCATTTAAAATTGTTATTACTATTTGTTGCGATTTAACAGTTATAACAAACAGGATAAAAAATATTGTAAATAATGTTCTCATAAGTTTTATTAATATTAAAATTTAATAGAGTACAACCTTTCAGATTGTGATATGTTTTTTGTTAATTTATAAATATAAAAGTCAATTTTTCTTTTTTTTATTATAAATTAACAAAACGTTCGCACTTTTGTATAGTTACGAACGTTTTTTTATAATTTATACTAAAATGAATTAGGTTTTCGGATTTAAATATAACTTTTTCAAAATTATAAATATTAATTAGAAAAACCGAAAACCTATTTTACTTCAGTATATAATTTACAATTAAATTTAGTTATTACCAAGTATTAGTGGCATTCCGTCTGCTCCGCTTCCTATGATAACTACTTTTGAATTTTTTGATTCCGATAATTTTATTGTTGCTTCTATTCCTCTCATCTTTAACAAAGATGTTGTCAACGAATTATTGATAATTTGGTTTGCTATTGCTTCTCCTTCAGCTGCAATTTTTTTACGTTCAGCTTCACTTTTTTCTTTTTCCAGTTTATATTGATATGCTTTTGCTTCTTGTTCTTGTTTTAATTTACTCTCTATTGCATGTTTAATTTTATCAGGTAAATTTATTGAGCGTATCAACAAGGCTGTCATATGAATATTGTTTTGTGGTAATTTCAATACTGCTTCTGTTTCTTGAATAATTGCTGCTTCTACTTCTTTTCTCTTTGTTGAATAAATCTCCTCTGCCGAGAAACGTCCCATTACTTGTCTTACCGTAGAGCGGACTTCTGGTTTTACGAGCTGGTCTTTATAAGTTGTACCAAATTTTTCGTGTAGCTCTCCTATCTTATCATAAAGTGGATAAAATCTTACAGAAACGTCAACATGAATTGAGAGTCCATTTTTATCTAAAACGTCCATTGTTTCGTCAACTTTCTGCTCTCTTACATCATAAACAAACATCTCGTTCCATGGAGCTATTATATGAAAGCCAGCATTATAAATATTCTTTTTATCCAAACCGTCACCAAACTTCCTAAATATTATTCCTTTTTCACCTGGCTGTAAAGTAATAAATACCATTGCACTGAACATTATCACAAGAACAACTGCAATACCTATTACTACAAATACTGATTTAATTTTCTTTTCCATAATTTAAAATTGATTTTTTTATTAATACGCAAAATTAATTTAATTTTTAATTAAACAAAAAAAAATAAAGAAATTCTACTTAACATTCAGATAATTAAATGACAAAGTAGCATTTCTTTATATAAAACATCGATTATAAATAGTTTTTATGATTTCATTATGTTTTCAATTTCATCAACTGTCTTTGGTATTGGTTTGCCAAGAACTCGACATCCATTTTCTGTAACAAGAATATCGTCTTCGATTCTAATACCTCCAAAATCTTTGTATGTTTCTACTTTATTATAGTTAATAAACTCTGAAAATTTATTTTCTTTTTTCCATATATCAATCAATTCTGGGATAAAATATATTCCTGGTTCATCTGTTATAACAAAACCCTGTTTTAGTTCTCTTCCGAGACGCAAAAAAGCGAGTCCGAATTGTGAACTTCTTTTTAATGTATTGTCATATCCAACATAATTTTCGCCAAGTCCTTCCATATCGTGAACATCAAGTCCCATCATGTGTCCAAGCCCGTGTGGAAAAAATAATGCGTGTGCACCAGCTTTTACAGCTTCGTCTATATCACCAGTCATTAGACCTATATCTTTCAAACCTTCTGCAATAATTTTTGCAATATGTAAATGAACAGATTTATAAGTAATACCCGGTTTTGTCATTTTTATTGCTTCGAGATTTGCTTTTAGTACGATTTCATAAATTTCTTTTTGTCGTTTTGTAAATTTACCACTCACGGGAATAGTCCTTGTTATGTCGCTTGTGTAACTCATCGGCGACTCAGCACCAGCATCAATAACAAGCAAATCTCCTGCTTTCATAATATTGTTATGATTATGATTATGCAAAATCTGACCATCAACAGAACAAATAACAGGAAACGAAACAGGACCACCGTAAGATAATGCTATTCCTTCAATTTTACCTGAAATTTCTCGTTCTACCATTCCGGGTTTTACTGTACGCATAGCAGCAGTGTGCATTTTCTCGGCTACATTGACTGTTCTTTCTATTTCAGCTATTTCATATTCATCTTTTACCGAAGCTAATTTTACAACAGCTTTTATAAGTTCAACAGAACTTTTATTAGGAATTTTAGCAATAGGTATTTTCAATAATTTTTCAATTTCGATTTTTGTTTCACCTCTATAAGGTGGCAAAAAATGTATCTTTTGTTTTTTCTTTTTTCTTTGTTTCAAAAATTTTCTTAACTTATCTACTGGCTTTGTCAGTTCAACACCAACATCAGCAGCCTGCTCACTAACAGAAGGTTGCCTTCCCATCCATATAATATCATCAATACAAATATCATTACCAAAAATATAATCCTTTCCTGTATCTATATCAATAATACCGTAAAAATTAGGATGATTTATGCCAAAAAAATACAAAAATGTACTGTCCTGACGAAATGTGTAAATATTTGCAGAATAATTAAATGCAACATCTTGATTACCCGGAAGAAAAATTAATCCGCTTTTAAATTCTTGTTTAAGCGCTTCGCGCCTTTTTATATAAACTTGTTTTGGAAACATAAAATTTGATTAAATATGTAAAATGACAAAGATATATAAAAGAATGTTTTATTTCAAAATTTTATTAATACATTTGCCAAAATTATTGTTGCTGTATTTAATAAAGCAAAATATCTATTTTATTATTATTGAAAATCAATGATATAAGTTAATGTAAAATGAAGAATAGTTTATTATTAAAATAAAATATATAAAAGTTTTGCCAAAGTTAAGTTCAAACAACATGTAAAAAAATTATTACAATATTTGCAAAAAAAAAATAATGGAATCAAAAAGACAGTTAAAAGCCGCAAAGATTATACAACAAGAAATAAGTATTTATTTTCAAGAAAATAGTTTTGATTTTCGTAATAAAATAGTTTCAGTAACAGTTGTAAGGATGTCTCCAGACCTTAAACTTGCAAAAATATATCTAAGTATTTTTCCGCCAGATAAATCAAATGAGTTATACGAAGAAATAAATAAGAATGTAAAAAAAATAAGATATAAACTAGGAAAGAAAATAAGACATCAATTTAGGAATATTCCAGAGCTTGATTTTTTCATGGACGATTCACTCGATTATGCAGAGAAAATTGATAAACTTTTAAGATAATTGTTCGTTGTCTATTATTTGTTTTATTCGTTCTGCATGGTTTTCGTTTTGTGCAAAGATGATTATTTTAAAATCGTATGTTTCTAAATTTTCTTTTATAAGTTTTATATCTGGTTTTTTTGTAACTGCTGTCCATACTGTATTTAACAATTTTTTTTCTAATTGTTTTTTCGTAGATATTATATTTATTTTTCGTTGTACATTAATATTGAAAACAAATTTTTTCAAAGATTCGGTAGGGTTTGGCATTATTATTTTTTCGCCGCTTATTTTGCTGTAAGGGATTTTAATTTTCTCGTGTTCGTTTGTTTCAAGTTCAAGTGATAGGTATGTTGGGTTTGTGATTGTTCCTAATGTGTTTCCGATTTTAATCAGTTTACCTTTTTTCATAATATATTCTGCTTTTAGAACCATACCTGCGGCAAAATCACGAAGAACGTAGTAACCAAAAATAATCATAACAATTATAACTATTCCAGTTATTATTGTTGTGAAATAAAATTTATCTCTAAAAATTTCCTGTACAGCCCAAAAAATAAATGCCGTCCATAAAATAAATTCGACAAAAGGATATACTCTCGTGAACGAGCCGAGCATATTTTTTTTGTTTAAAACTCTGCGAATAATTCGCGGTATGAATCTGAACACAAAAAATAATAAAGTTCCTATAAATATAAATTTAATATACTGCATCTTTGATATATTTTTTTGAAGGCTATAATTGTATCCACTTATAGAAAATATGTTAAAATTTTACTTTACAATATTTTTTTAGTGGATACATTATTTTTATAATTTAATTAACTTGAAATGTTTTATCATTATTTTCAAAGAAATTAACAATTTGGTTTGCTGCTCCAATGCCAGCATTTATGTTTGCTTCTATTGTTTGTGCTCCCATTTTTTTAGGTGAAAAGAAAAATCTACCTTTAAATTTTTCTTCGAATTTTTCTTTACAATTAGGAGCAAGATCCGATAGATATTTAAAATCTGGTCTTATTTCCATCATTTTCAAAATATCTGGTTCGTTAATAATCTCTTTTCTTGCAGTATTTACGAGGACTGCATCTTTTGGCATTTTCGACAATAAATTATAATCAATTGAATTTACTGTTTTTGCATTAGCTGGGATATTTAACGAAATATATTGACATTTTGCGTATAGTTTTTCAATAGAATCAATTACTTTAACATCATCTTTTTCAATATATTCTTTCTTTACGAAAGGGTCAAAAGCATAAACTTTCATCCCAAATCCCTTTGCTATTTTTGCTATATTTTTACCTACATTTCCGTAGGCATGAATACCAAGTTTCCTTTCTTTAAGCTCTGTTCCGGGTTTTCCATTAAAAAAACCTCTTGCCAAAAATACCATCATTCCGATTGCAAGCTCGGCAACTGCGTTTGCGTTCTGTCCGGGAGTATTCATTACTACTATTCCTTTTTCACTTGCCGCTTCTAAATCAACATTATCGTATCCTGCACCAGCTCTTACAATAATTTTCAATCGCTCCGAAGCTTCAATAACTTCTCTTGTTATTTTATCGCTTCTAACTATCAGAGCATCGGTATTTTTTGCTGCTTCAATAAGTTCTGAATTGTTGGCATATTTTTCCAATAACTCAAATTCATAACCAACATCTTTTGTTAGATTACGTATAAGTTTTACAGCCATCGGTGCAAACGGCTTTACTGTTGCTACTGTTATTTTCATAATTCCTTATTAAATTTTTATTAAAAAAAACACTTCAAAGATATTAATTTTAAATTAAAAAAAAATAAAAATAAAAAAAATTGAAAAAGAAAGAATAAAGCAAATAGAATATCAGAATATAATAATTTTTCAGTTCAAATATTGAAAGTTGAAAATTTTATAATAATTTTCAACTTTCAATTTAACTTTTTAACTTTTAATTTTTTTTATTTAACTTCTTCGTAGTCAACATCTGTTACATTATCATCATCTTTTTTCTTTTTTTTATCCGCATAAGGATTGTTTACATTTGCATCTTTAAAGTCAGCACCTTGTTGTTGTCCTCCTGGTGCACCTTGATTATACATATTTTGTGTTGCTTCCTGAAAAATTTTGTTAAGATTTTCAAGAGCTTTATCAATTGCATCTATGTCTTCTTTTTTGTGAGCATCTTTTAGTTCTTCTAGGGCTTTTTCTATTGGTGCTTTTTTATCAGCAGGTATTTTGTCTCCAAATTCTTTTAATTGTTTTTCAGTTTGGAAGATTGTACTGTCTGCTTTATTTAGTTTATCAATTTTATCTTTTTGTTTTTTATCAGCTTCTGCATTTGCTTTTGCTTCGTCTTTCATTCTTTGAACTTCGGCATCAGATAATCCAGATGATGCTTCGATTCTAATATTTTGTTCTTTTCCTGTTCCTTTATCTTTTGCCGAGACATTCAAAATACCGTTTGCATCAATATCAAAAGTAACTTCAATTTGTGGAATACCACGTCGTGCTGGTGGAAGTCCGTCAAGATGAAATCGTCCTATCGTTTTATTGTCGCGTGCCATTGGTCGTTCGCCTTGCAATATGTGTATTTCTACTGCTGGCTGATTATCAGCTGCTGTTGTGAATGTTTCTTTTTTATTTGTTGGAATTGTAGTGTTTGAATCAATAAGTCGTGTCATCACACTGCCCATTGTTTCTATGCCAAGCGAGAGCGGTGTAACATCGAGTAATACAACATCTTTAACTTCACCAGTTAAAACTCCACCTTGTATTGCTGCTCCAACAGCAACAACTTCGTCTGGATTTACTCCTTTCGAAGGTGCTTTTCCGAAGAATTTTTTTACTACATTTTGTATTGCAGGGATTCTTGTTGAGCCTCCTACAAGAATTATTTGGTCTATTTCGGATTTTGAAATTCCTGCATCATCAATTGCTTTTTTACATGGTTCTAAAACCTGTTGTATCAAATGGTCTGCAATTTGTTCAAATTTTGCACGCGAAAGTGTTCTTACCAAATGTTTTGGAATACCGTCAACGGGCATTATATAAGGTAGATTTATTTCTGTACTTGTTGAGCTTGATAGTTCGATTTTTGCTTTTTCGGCAGCAACTTTCAATCTTTGCAATGCCATTTGGTCTTTTCTCAAATCAATATTTTCATCTTTTATAAATTCATCGGCAAGCCAATCAATTATAGCTTCGTCAAAATCATCGCCTCCTAAGTGTGTATCTCCGTTTGTAGATTTTACTTCAAAAACACCGTCTCCGAGTTCGAGTACAGATATATCAAATGTTCCGCCGCCCAAATCGAAAACAGCTATTACTTGGTCTTTATTTTTTTTGTCTAAACCATAAGCAAGCGATGCAGCGGTTGGTTCGTTTATAATTCTTTTCACTGTTAGTCCAGCTATTTCACCTGCTTCTTTTGTAGCTTGTCTTTGCGAGTCGCTGAAATATGCAGGTACAGTAATAACTGCATCTGTAACTTCATGTCCGAGATAATCTTCGGCTGTTTTTTTCATTTTTTGTAGAACAATAGCAGATATTTCTTGTGGTGTATATAGTCTATCTCCAATTTTTACTCGTGGTGTGTTGTTGTCTCCTTTAACAACTTTGTAAGGGACTCTATTAATTTCTCGTGAAACTTTATCATAAGTTTCTCCCATAAATCTTTTTATAGAATATACAGTGTCAACAGGATTTGTGATTGCTTGTCTTTTAGCTGGGTCTCCGATTTTTCGTTCTCCGCCTTTGATAAAAGCAACAATTGAAGGTGTTGTTCGTTTTCCCTCGCTGTTAGGTATAACAACTGGTTCGTTTCCTTCCATTACCGATACGCATGAGTTTGTCGTTCCTAAGTCTATTCCGATAATTTTAGCCATTTTGTATATATTTTTAATTTATTAATATTCAATCATTCAGTTCTTTTTTATCAATGATTATACCGGCATAAAAAAATATTTATAAAAAATTAAAATAAAATTTTACAACAGTCATAAAACAGATATCAAAATAAGACATGTTTTTTTATAAGTTATTGTAACACAGGCTATTACGATTTATTAATTTATTTTTTACAAAATATTTTCTTGAATTAATATAATTTATTTGTCTCAATTCAATATTATTTATATTGTAATAAAGACATATTATTACAAATAAAAAAACAACAAGCTGTCAGTTTATATGCCAAAAAGACAGAAAAATAAAAGGACAACTTTTAAAAAGTTGTCCTCATTTGAATGTTTATTTATTTCATTATTTAAAATTTTTCATCGTATTTTGTCCACAATAAATCTCCAAGATTCCAAGCTTTTTTCACAACTTTTTTTCCTTGTTTCATTGTATAATTTGTTAAAAATTCTTTACGTTTTTCAATTTTTTTTATTTTTAGAGCTTCATTCTCAAATTTGTCCTGATTTTCAAACAGTTCTTTTTGCATTGGTTTCCAGACGTTTTCTACATCTTTTCTCATATCTCCCCATCTTTGTGCTGTAAGAGTTCCGAGCCTATTGAAAGCCCACCATGCAGATTCTCTTGTGTAACCGTTTGTTCTGCCCGGAGTTTTGTATGACATCGGTAGGTCGCTTACACCAGAATAAACAGGAATATATATGGAAGTTGCAATATTATCTTGTGCCAGCCAGACGACTCCACCTATTTCATCGGGCAAATTTTCACGAGACTGAGTTATTGTTCCGTACATTGTGTACCATCGTGCTATTGTTCGTTCTCCGAGAAAACCGTATTCTCCGTTTTCTTTTTTAAAATACCAACCACCGCTGACATTACTTATTTCGAGTTGGTTGTAAGGCATAAATGGATTTGCAAGAGGTGAGATAATTTGTTCTCCTTTGTCGTTTTTGGTTGTTATGTTTCTTGTCATATCGTAAGGTGTTCCTTCGTAATAATCTTTAAAAACTTCGACCAATTTATTTAAACTTATCAAAGAGTCTGGTTTTACAGAAAATGGATAATTTTCATCGTTTGGGTGTAATTTTAATGTTGGTGCCAAAAGGTCAAAGACTCTCCATTCTCGTCTCCTTGCGGCTACCGAAGTTCTGGATTTAGGTGCGTAGGCATAACAAAATTCAAAATCATTTTTGTTTCCTGTCCACCATTTATTTTCTTTTGCCAGCGAATATACATTATCAGAAGCCATAAAATAATCTGGATTATCCAAATCAATTTTTCTTATTCTGCTTGCATTTGCATTTACCGATACATGTTCGTCTGGAACACGTTGTGCCACCCAAACGGCTCCGATTTTGTCTTTTCCTGCACCCAATATTTCCAGATGCCAGACTTCCGTTTTATCTGCAATTGTCAAACATTCTCCTTCATCAGACCAGCCGTATTTTTTTGTTAATTCGTCTGCTGTTTTTATTGCTTCTCTCGCTGTTGTGCATCTTTGTAGTATTAAAACACATAATCTTTGACAGTCAATTAAACCTTTTTCTGAATGCAGTTCGCTACGTCCACCAAAAGTTGATTCTCCTATTGCGAGCTGTTTTTCGTTCATACACGGATATGCTGTATTTATATAACCGTATGTTTTTCTGACTTGCGGAATATTTCCTATCGGAATATGTGCATACGTTGGCATTGCAAAACTGTCTGATTTTGTTCTTTTATACATCTTTACGACATCATTTTTTTTATGTTTTTTTGCGGGCATAATATCCATCCAAGAACGTGTTCTATGGCTGTCATCTGTATGCGAAGTTATAACAGAACCATCTTTTGTTGCTTTTTTACCTACTGTTATCGTTGTACATCCTTCTGGATATCCACCCATCCAATCGCTTCTGTCTTGTGCATATCCGTAGTTAGAAAAAATGAAAATCGAAAAAATAGTTATTAAAAAAAAACTTTTTTTCATCTATTTAAATTTTGGAGTTTTTGTGAAATATATTATTATTTGTTTTATATTTTGCAAAAATATAAAAAAGCAGATAAATAAAAAGAATAAATCTTATTTAATCTGCAATTTAGTTAAAAGAGAAAGATGTTGTTAAATTCATTGAAAATTAATAATTTATTTCTTTTTAGCTTTAACTTTAATTGAATAAACTTTTACAAACCCAAATGTAACACCAGTAATAATAATATCAAGAGGTCTATATTTAGTTATAATCTGACAATTTCCGTCTGGTGGTGTGCTTACGTCTGTTCGTCCTAGTGGTAAAAATCCCCAAAACAACCATATCTGTCTCCCTTTGTCAAAAGTGTAAGTTCTGCCTGTGCTTTCACTTTTTTCTTTAAATGTTCCGACACTTGTTTTTGTTGTCATACATGAAGGTAAAGTAAAAGTAAAAGACAGTGTTACGATACCTAAAATAATAAATTTTCTCATATGTGAAAAGTATTGTTTGCCACCAACTCTCCAAAAAGCAATGTTTAAATTAAACATAAAAAAAGCGTGGGAACTGTAACTCTTATCCGCTTTTCAAGGTTCTGGTAAACCAACGACAACAAATAAGAATAGCCCACGCCATTTGGCGTGAACATTCATCTTATTCCTTGTTGTCTTTAAAATTTACCAGATTTTGAAAAGCAAGAAAATAAGCTAAACGCTTTTTATTTTAATATTTTAATATTTTTTGTTTTATCTATATTTTTATGTTTTACTAAAAAATTATTATTTCATTTGTTTGTCTATCCAGTCTTTTATTGCTTTTATTACAAATCTTTTTATATTTTCATTCATTTTGACAAGAAGTTATTTATTTCTGTTTTATATTCTGTTTTTTGTTCAGGAATTTGAAATAATATTTTTTCTTTTTTTTTATATTCAGATAAATATTTTTGAATATATTGATTTCTTAGTTCGTCAATCAAAATTAATTTATCTTCACGTTTTATATACCAATACTTCCAACCATTATGAGATTTTTTATTAAGAATATTTGCACTAACTTTATGAATTGAACCAACAAAACCATTTAAACTAATACTTGCATTAGCATTTACTACTGCTATATTTTGCTTATTTTTAGAAAAAATGTTTTCACCAATTTTTATAAATCCTTTTTCTATTAAATTACCAAATGGAACTTTTGGAGGTTTTATTTCAAGTTTATAATTTAGTAGTTCTGTTTCTAACGGTATAATTTTTTCTATTCTTTTATTTGCAATTTCTATATAAAATTTTTCTTTTTCTATTCCTATAAAATTTCTTTGTAGCCGTTTAGCAACAGCTCCTGTTGTTCCGCTTCCGAAAAAAGGGTCTAAAATTGTATCTCCAACATTTGAAGTTGATAATATTATTCTTAATAATAATTCTGCTGGTTTTTGAGTAGAATGTGCTTTTTCTCCGTTATGTTTTATTCTTTCTTTTCCACTACAAATAGGGATATGCCAATCACTACGCATTTGTAAATCTCCGTTAAATGTTTTCATTGTTTTGTAATGAAAAGTATATTTAGCTTTTTTTTTTGTAGAAGCCCATATCATCGTTTCGTGAGCATTATTAAATCTTGTGCCCATAAAGTTAGGCATTGGATTTGTTTTTATCCAAAGAATGTCATTTAAGAACCAAAAACCGAGATCTTGCATTATTGCACCGACTCTGTAAATATTATGATAACTACCAATTACCCATATTGTTCCGTTATCTTTTAATACTCTTTTACAAGCCGCTAGCCATTTTTTTGTAAATTCATCGTATGCTTTCATTGATTTAAATTTATCCCACTTATCAAAAACACCGTCAACTTTTGTTTGGTTTGGTCTGTATAATTCTTTTTTTAATTGTAGATTATATGGTGGGTCTGCAAAAATTAGGTCAACTGATTTTGCTGGCAACTTTTCAAGAACTTCATAATTTACTCCTTGAATTATTTTATTTATATATTCGGATTCTGCCATACTGTAAAATTTTAATTAATAGAAAAAATTATTATTTCATTTGTTTGTCTATCCAGTCTATTATTGACTTTGCAAATTCTAAACCTGTTTTTGAAACTACAACAGCAAGGTCTCCGTCATACCCACCAAATAAATGCAAATGATTGTAAGCTGAATTAAATTCTTTTAGTTTAGTTTTATTAATTTTTGCAAGATTTTTTTTGTAAAAATCAACATTTGTAGATTGTGTTCTTTTACCTTTTGGTCTTGGATATTTTATTCCTTTTTGTGTAAAATAATCATTCAAAGCTACAAGTAAACCGCTATATGCTGTGTTACAAGCCATACGCACATATTTAACATCATCGTAAAATTTGCCATCTTTTTTTGCTTTTGTTCGCAGAATTTCTTTTGCGTTGTCAAGGTATCTGTATGCTTCTGTATATTTTTCCATTTTATATATGTTTATTTCAAAATATTCAATTTTTCAGTATAAAATATTTCTTTTAATATGCGAAATTAATTTAATTATTATTACTGTAAAATTTTTATTTGAAAAAAGTGTGGTAAAAACACCACACAGGCGCATGAATTACTGTTATTTTCATTTATTTTGACAAGAAGTTATTTATTTCTGTTTCATTTTCTTTGTTTTGCACCTAAAAAATACAAAAAACAAAATGACATAAAGCACAATGTTAAGCATATTTATCAGGTTAACAGGCAAATTCAAGTTCTCTTGTTTCTTTGATTTGTGTTCTTACTTTACTGATAGTTTCAATATATCGTTTCATGCGAAATTTAGTTAAATCGCTTAATATCCACGCATGTATTAAATCTATTATAAGAATTGTTGTTTCAGGTGTTAATTCCAAATTTACTACAAGTTCATTGACAAATTGTCCTGTTGGTAATTCTGTTTCACTTATCCATGCTGAAAAAAGGATAGAACTTTCTTCTGGTTCTTCCTGAATTATTATGACACCTTTATTTAAATTGTCAATTTTGAAATTGTAAATGGGGTTTCCGTCATAAAAATCGTTTCCAAAACCGTCAGATGTAGCAATGTATTCAGAAAGCATCAGATTTTCAGGAACTAGCAAACTTTTTATTATACTGTCCCAAAAAGCAACATTTTTTTATAGATAGACTTATCATCAAGAAAGTTTATATATATTTGTTCATAATTATTGTTTTTCATTAGAATTTCTACAATACGAAAATAGTCTATCTCTGATTGAACTATCCTATAATCTATTGAAGAAGGTATTCTAATTAGTGTTTCGTTTTTTTATTGTTTCTACTATCATAATATTTTTGTTTTTAATTTGTGTTTATAAAAAATAATCAAATAATCTCGAATTATTCCTTGAATATTTTACTTATATATTCGGATTCTGCTATACTGTCAAATTTTAATTTGAAAAAATTGCAGTGAAAACACCACACATGCGCAGAGTATGTCTGACTTTTTAATTTTTATCATTTCTCATTTATTTTCAAAATCTCTGCTAATTTATCAATAGTAATTCCTTGATTTTCAGTACTTAATTTAATCGAAACTAATCAAAATAAAAATCATCTACACCAAAAATTGAACCGTCGGAATTTTTTTCGGGTTGCCAAGTGCGGACGTGTATAAGCTGATTCTTGGGGTCGCGCAGGTCAATAAGCAAAAACAAATAACCTTTATCGGCATAATTCGATGAGGTATAAATTTGATTTAATTGTATTCCATAAACATGCTCTAATTTACCACTTTTTTTTACATTTGTTTCTTCAAAACGCAAATTAATATAGTCATTTGCAGCAAAATTGCGTTTCAAACTTGATAGATATTGTTTTTTTGTTTTTTTACTATACTTAATTTTTTTCAGTTCGGGGTCGTTCTTTACCGTTTTTTTTAGCATATGTCCAATAATAATAAGTGCGTCTTCGCTAAAAATTGAATTTATATAGGCGAGACGTTTTAATTGATATGCCGTTTTGTAGTTTTCCATAAAACTCAACAATTCAAACTTATCGTATTCAGACCATTCCGAGTTCATAATATTACTAACCGCATCATCGCTCAATGCAAAAGAAACAGCTGATATTTTATTCTCATCGTTGAAAATAAAATTTACATTCTCGACAAACATTTTTTTGTTGAAAGTAAATTTCATAGGAACAGAACGAAAAACATTTCTGTTGTTCATTTTCACAAGTTTATAATTGTTTCCGCAGTTCAGCACTCTTGCGTTTCCGTAGTCAATAAGTTCTGTGTACATTTCAAAACCCTCTTTTGTAAAATATTTTTTCACGCTGACGTGTTGTTTGCTTTTTACGGCTTGTGTAATTTGTTCAATAATTTCGCCACAAGATTTTGTATTCAAATTTCCAGTGTTTGTATTAATATTTTTTGCTGTTCCCGGTTTTCTTGTTCTATACGATTTTTTTAATGATTTTCCGGTATTTATTTCTTTTGAAGCACTATAATCGGGTTTACTTACTGGCGAAACGTTTTTTGAGCCTGATAGTGAAATTTTTTGCGAACTCTCTGGAAATCGTTGTGGTTCTGTTATATCTAATGCTGCGACAAAAGCAAGGTCTTCTTTGCTTTTTACGGCAAACATATATTCTGTTTTAAATTTCAAATTTTTTGTTTCAGACGAACAAGTTCCAAATAATTCTACAATACCAATTCCGTTTCTTGCTCTTACTATTTTTGAGTATCCGTTTCCGTTCCAAAATTTATATTCAATATTTTGTATGGCTTTGTTCTTATATTTAATTTCTATTGTATAATTTGTATTTACTTTCGAAATTTCTTCTTTCGATTTTATCTTGTATTTTACATTACTTAAAATATTTGAAATCCTAACTGGCAAAGCTACCGAAAGTTTTACATTACCTTTACCCAAGTCGTATTGCATTTTTGAATAATTTGTATGTGTTTTCAACAAAACCAATGCACGGTAATAATTCAATAAAGCATCGGCAATTCTAAGCTCGTTCTCGGCGTTAATAGCTGTTTTTATATAATTTTTTATCAAAATTTCACGCTCTTCAAAAATCTGTAATAAAACATCTTTCGATATATATTTAATAATTTCGCAGTTGCCGTCTTCTTCGCTCACAACTTTGCTTTTAATTTTGTCGGCAATAATATATTGATAAGTGTTCATTACTTTAACAGTAAATTCACTAATATTCATATCAATTGGCTTTACTGCCAAAAATTTTGTTTGCAAGCTTGCCGCTATTTTGGAGAGTAAATTTTCAAGCGACTTATCTTCTGCTTTTTCGTAGTATGTTGCTTTTCCGTTTGCGTAAATAAAACGGCGAGTTTTAATATTTAATGTTTTATCAGCCTCAGGAACAGAGGATTTGCAAGATTTAAGAGCTTTCTTTTTTATTCCTTCGGTTGTTTTGTAATAATAGTTTTTAATATTTACATACTCTATTTTCAAAACTTCCTGTCCCGCACTGTTTGTGCTGATATGGTATTGACCTTCAATAAAAAAATCAGGACGAAATTTTTTTAACAAATTTTCGTAATAATTAATATTTGTTCCAGTGGTGCTGAAACTTTTTATAATTTTTGTATTATTACCATCGAACTCATCTTTTACGAATATCATTATATTATTTTTGTTCTGAAATTCAAGTTGCAAAGCGCTAGCAATTTGTCGGGCTATATCATCGCTGTATTCATCTGGTTTTTGTTGATTATTAAGAAATGGCAAAACGAGTATTTTTGTTTTGCCGTCTTGTGCTCCAAAAAATTTTCTTATTTCTTTTTTATTTGTTTCAACAAAAATTTCACTAATCTTTTTAGATACTTCATATTGTGAATATAATAATTGAAAAAAAAACAAGAAAATTATTGTAATTGTTAATTTTGTAATATTGTGTTTCATATTAAATTTGTTTGGAAGCTTAGTAAATTATGAATTATGAATTACGAATTACGAATTATGAATTACGAATTATGAATTATGAATTACGAATTACGAATTACGAATTACGAATTATGAATTACGAATTATGAATTACGAATTATGAATTA
>JAOZMB010000113.1 GCA_029934515.1 Bacteroidales bacterium | reverse complement strand
TTATCATCTTGCGAAATATACAACTATTGAAAAAATAATAAATTTCTCTGGAAATATTTTTATAAATCGTGGTTTAAAACAAAAAAATATTGTAGCTACATCAAGTTTAATTTTTATTGTTTCCAAAAAAAAACCTACAAAACTACACAAAATAGAAATAATAAATTACGAAAAAAATAATAAAATAAGTGACAGTTTAAAAGATATCAGAAAGCGAAAAAATTGTAATACAAAAAAAATACTGCAAAACATACTGCTGAAAAAACTTTCTAACTGGAATTTTATAAAATTTAATAAAACAGATATCAAAATAATTAATGCTTATAATAGATTGGATAGTTTTGATTTTTATAGACTTGAGGCACTATCAAATTTACATTTTAAATCTATATTTTATTTTGACAAAGGTCTTGTGTTTCCGAAAGATAAAATAGGAATTAAAAATATGAAGGTGATAGATTTCTTTTTTCTGCCAATAAAAAATAAAAATAAATATCGTTTGGAAACGAATGAAAAAATAATAGAAAAAATATATATTCGACTGCCAAAAGGTGCACAAGGAATTAAAGTTTTTCAGAAAAAATATAAGATTATTTGGCGATATATGAACCCAAAAAGATTTTATTTTTCGGAAACAAATATAATGTTAAATCACAATTATATAGTTATTTCTTCTGATTGTAAAAATGAAATGTTATATTTACTGTCTTTGTTAAATTCTCAAATTTTTATATATATTTTTCAAAAACTATTTAAAGTGGAAAATGAAAAAAGTTGGCAAATAGGTATAAAAGCTGTAAAAGAATTTGGACGAATTCCAAAAATCAACAATTTTAATAAACATATTAAATCAAAAATTATTGAAATAACACAAGAGCTTTTGGACTGCGAGACCAAAACTCTTGCCGATTTTGTAGATTTGAATGATATAATGATACAAAAATTTGATAATATCGAAGTCGATGGTAATGATTTGATTCTTTATAAAAAAAATAAGAAATATAAATTAAAAATCAGAAGTAATGTAGAGTTGATAAAAAACAAAATATCAGAACTTGCGGAGATAAGTTTGCAGTCTCTTAAAGATTTTGAAATAATTGATTTTAAGAAAATTAACGAACTAAAAAATCATATTGACAACCTTATTTTTGCTCTTTATTTCAAAATAAAAATACAGAAAGACGAAATAGACAATTCAGAAAATGTGAAAAATTTGTGTAAAAAAAATAAATTTTATAAAATTGTATCGAAATAAAAATAAAATTATTAATATTTGTAATGTAAAAACTAAATTAATAGAAATAAAAAATGGAAAAATTTTTTTTGGGAGTCGACCTAGGCTCAACAACATCAAAGGCAATTATAATTAATAATAAAGATGAAATAGTGGGAAGAGGTATTACAAATACCAGAGCTAATTATTCTGTTGCAGTTGAAATAGCTAAACTTGGTGCAGTTTTTAATGCAAGATTCAATTTGTTGAAAAAACAATTAAAAGATGAAATTCTTCAGAGACCAGAGTTTAAAAAATATATTGATGATATAGAATCCGTATTTCTTTACCTTCAGTTCAAGAAAAGAATTGATATTCTTTATGATATTATGAAGAAAACATCAGAAGAAATATTTCAAAATGAAATTACCAAAACTGTTTCGGATAAGATTGATAAAATATTTAATAAAATTAATCCTAAATTAAAATCTGGTTTTATTGAAGGTAATCTTGGCAGAACGAACCAGTTTTTTAGAGATATTATCGGTGAACAATATCACGAAGAAGTTGAAAAACTTGATAAAAATCTTTTTGAACCATTAATGTTGGTTTACGATAAAAGTATTACGCCCATAGAAAACGAAATGGTCGATTATAACTTCAAAGAGCTTATTTATGACTCTATGAAAATTTTAAAGAAAAATTACAGCGAACTTGCAGAAAAATCAGATAGAAATATTGATTCTCGTTTTACAGCAGAGCTTAATATACTAACTGGTAATTACGGTGAAGTTTCAGATTCTTTAAAAAAATATATTGATTTTACTGCAGATTTTAAGTTCAACATAACCAACATGGTAGGCACAGGTTACGGAAGAGCTTTACTTCCTTTTCCTGAGGATTCTATTAAATCTGAAATTTTGTGTCATGCTTTTGGTGCTCATGCTGTTTTTCCTAACACAAGGACTGTTCTCGACATAGGCGGACAGGATACAAAAGCAATTCAGGTTAATAAATACGGTTTGGTAACGAGTTTTCACATGAACGACAGGTGTGCGGCTGGTTGCGGGAGATATTTAGGCTACATAGCCGATGAGTTCAATATTTCGCTGAACGAACTAGGACCACTTGCTCTGGAGGCAGAGAAAGAAATTAATATTTGTTCTACGTGTACAGTATTTGCTGGTGCTGAGGTTCGCGAACTTCTAAATATCGGAGAGAAGCGTTCAGATATTCTTGCTGGTTTACATAAGTCTATAGTAATGAGGGCAATGTCTTTGTTGGCACGTTCTGGAGGTGTAAGAAATGAGTTCACATTTACAGGTGGTGTAGCTCGTAATCAAGCGGTTCTTAAATATGTCAGCGAGATGGTACATAAAAATTATGGAAAAGATTTAAAAATAAATATTCATACAGATTCGATATTTATGGGTGCCCTCGGCGGAGCTATGTTTGCACGAAGAGCATCTCTTAAAAATAAATAAAATGAAAAAAAAAATATATACAATAGGAATCGATGTAGGAAGTAGCTACATAAAAACCGTCCTAATAACCTATTCCGATAAACAGGAAATAGTGGACAAACTAACAGAAAAAATTAGAAAACGTAATCCTGTAATTGTTGCCAAACAAACAATTGATTATCTATTGGAGAAGAATAAATTGAAATATGAAGATATAGCATATCTTGCATCAACAGGAGAAGGAGAAATGGTAACAAGAAAAAAAGGACATTTTTATAGCATGACAACTCATGCAAGAGGAGGAAAATTCTTTGTGAACGAGGCTAGAACTGTTGTTGACTTGGGAGCATTATACGTAAAGGCAATAAAAGTGAACGACGAAGGCAAAGTGCTAAACTATAAAATGACTGGACAATGTGCATCTGGTTCGGGACAATTTATAGAAAATATTTCAAGATATTTAGGTTTGGCAATAAGTGAAATCGGAGATATATCATTGCAATCAAAAAAACCTGAAGCCCCATCAGGAATTTGTGCGGTACTGGCTGAGACTGATGTTATAAATATGGTATCTCGAAATATCTCAACTCCAGACATTATCAAAGGTATTCATATCTCAGTGGCAAACAGAGTAATAAGACTTCTGACATCAATAAAAGCGGAATCGCCAGTCGTACTTACAGGCGGAATGGCAAAAAATGTAGGAATGGTTCAGGTTATAAAAGACCTTGCCAAAAAAGTAAATATTGCAGCTAATGATATTTATGCACACACGGATGCTATTTATGCTGGGGCAATAGGAGCAGCAATATGGGGCGGTTTTAGATATTATAAACTCAAAGAAGTGAAAAAATAATGTATATTGATAATTTTTTTGACCTGATGAAATATTTGGTGGTACTAACTAAGTAAATTACGAATTGGTTTACAACTAATAATAAGTATTCTACAAAAAACAAATCAGAAAGTTATTTTTTAACGATTACTTAATAAATACCACCTAATATCTTGACACACAATTTACATTACAAAAATAAATACAAAATTTAATTATTAATTATGAAAAAAATATTAATTTTTATTGTTGCTTTAATACTTTATTTGTCAGTTATAGGACAGAAGCAGTGGCGGGAACAAGAGATGAAAGTAAGAGTAAGTTATCTGCAAAAAGATGATTTTAAGAAATTAAAAAAACTACAATTTAAAGGTCTTTACTACGAAAATTATGCAGATATTTATTTAGTTCCAGAAGAATTAAAAATAATCGACGACAAGTATTTTAATTATACAATTATAATTCCAGATGTTAACGATTACTTGAAAGATTATTGGAAAATAAGAGAAGAATATCATAGCTACGAAGATATAATTGCCACAATGGATGCGCTTGTTGCAAATTATCCAAGTATATGCAAAAAGATTGTTTACGGTACTTCGGTCGGAGGCAGAGAGTTATCAGCTATTGTTATCAGCGACAATGTAAACACTCACGAAAATGAAGCAGAAATTATGTTCGACAGCGGAATACACGGAGACGAAATAATTGGACCAGAAAACATGATTCGTTTTGCAGAGTATCTTTGCAATCAATACGGTACCGATGCCTCAGTGACAGAACTTGTTGATAATCGTGAAATCTGGCTTTATTGTATGGTAAATCCTGATGGCAGAGTAAATGTAACAAGAGAAAATAATAATATGGTTGATTTAAATCGTGATGCAGGATACATGTGGGACGCATGGGGAGGAAGTTCAGGAGCATTTTCTCAACCAGAATCAAAAGCGTTAAGAGATTGTATGTATGATAATCAATTTGTTGTACATACAACATACCACAGTGGAACTGAATATATATCCTTGCCATGGAGTTACAGGTCTTCGCAATGTCCAGATTTTGATTATATTGAAAATCTTGCTGGAATATATGCAGATTCATCAAACTATCCAGTTTTAAATTATGGACAAGGAAATACAGGAATGTATGCAATAAACGGAAGTACGAAAGATACAAATTATGCAATGTTGGGTTCTATAAGTTGGTCGATGGAAATTTCTTATGAAAAAAACTTGCCTGCATCACAAATTATGCAATACTTCAATTATAATCTGCCAGCTATGCTCGCAATGATTAGACATGCTGGATACGGTGTTGAAGGAATTGTTACAGATGCAGTAACAGGTGAACCAATAACTGCGACAGTCTTTGTAGGAAATAATTTTCCTACATACACAGACCCTGAGGTAGGAGATTTTCATAAATATCTAACCCCTGGTACATATTCAATAACAATTATTGCAAATGGATACGAAAGTGAAACAATTGAAAATGTTGTTGTTACAGAAATGAATGCTACAAGTGTAAATTTTGAATTAACTCCTATTGACAATGAATTTTCTTATGCTTTCAAAGTAGCATCATGCCAAATTCCCGGAAATAACGAAGCAGATGAAGGATATACGCCTGCCGCTTTTGGCGAACCAGACCAGATTAATTATTCAATAGGCAAAAATGGTTGGATTGTGTTGGATATGCAAACAGCTGTTACAGACGGACCAGGTAATGATATTATCGTTTACGAAGGAGATAATGTTTCGGAGTCATATAATTTTTATATAAGCGAAACGGCAGACGGTCCATGGTTTTTGTTGGGTGTTGGTAATGGAACAACGGAGTTTGATATTGCAGGAGCGATGAATGAGGCTAGGTTCTTTAAGATATCAGACGATGGAGATGGTATTGCAACTGCCAACGATGCTGGATTCGACCTCGATGCAATTCAAACACTCGAACACGAATCGGGAGTTTATTTATTCATGGATTCATACACTGTTGATGACAGCCAAACAGGAAACGGAAACGGAAAAATTGACCCAGGAGAAACTGTTGACTTAATAATAAATCTAAGAAACAACGGTGATATAGCAGCAAACGAAACCTCTGGAATTATTATAACCGAAGATAATTTTTTTAGCATAGTAACAGGAAATGCTATTTTTGGTGATATTTCAGCAGCACAAAATGCAGAAGCTGTGTTCACTATCACAGCAAACGAAACAATTCCTGTCGGACATATATTGCAAATAGACCTATCTGTAGAAGCAAACGAAGGCACTGTAAATGAGAACTTTGATATTATTTTTGTCATCGGAATTGTTGATGAAGATTGGGAAACAGGTGATTTTGAACAGTATTACTGGAACGGATCAGGTAATGAAAATTGGTTTATTACAGACTTAGAACCATTTGAGGGTACTTATTGCTCGCAGTCTGGAAATATCGGACATAATCAAAATTCCGAATTAAGTGTAACAACAATGGTAGTAGCTGAAGAAAATATCTCGTTTATGTACAAAGTTTCATCAGAGAGTTCTTACGATTTCCTAAAATTTTATATCGATGGAAATGAACTTGCATCATGGTCTGGTCAGCAGTCGTGGACGGAGCAGAGTTTCAATGTACAAAGTGGAATTCATTCTTTCTCGTGGACTTATTCAAAAGACGGAAGTGTTAGTTCGGAAAACGATTGTGGCTGGATAGATAATATTGTCTTTCCGCCTTCGCTTTTCCTTTGGGCTGATGTAGGAGGTAATATTACAATAAATTTCGACGAACCGTCATGCTCACTAAATGCAAATGCAATTAATTATAGTTCGGTTGAATGGACAACAACAGGAACAGGTAATTTTGATAACGAAACAGAATTATCGAGTACATATTATCCAAGCGATGCAGATATAGCCGCAGAAAATCTTACTCTTGAACTTACAATTTACGATGATAACGCTAACTCTTTTTCTGATGATTTATTATTAACAATAATTCCAGATGGAACAGAGATTAATAAATTAACAAACAAACAGAACTTATCAATTTTTCCGCTTCCAAACAAGGGACATTTTTTGATAAATTATACTTCTGAAAAGGATAAAAATTTGTCTATTGAGATTATAAACTCACTTGGTAAAAATGTGTACTCAAAAACTTTGCGTTCAGATAAAGGAAAAAATTTATTTGAAATAAATCTCGAAAATTGCAAAGCTGGAGTTTATTATGTAAGAATTATTGATGAATTTTATTTACAAACAAAAAAAATTATAATAAAAAGATAAAAAAAGTTGTAGGTTAAAAAATAGTTTTTACCTTTGCAGTTGTTTTGTAAAGGTAATGGTCCCGTAGCTCAGCTGGATAGAGCAACAGCCTTCTAAGCTGTGGGTCCCAGGTTCGAATCCTGGCGGGATCACGATTTTTCATAGTAATTGTAAGTTTAAATGCAAACACTGCAACATTAATGTTGCAGTGTTTTTTTTATTAATTTTTCTTTTGTTATATTATATTTTTTTTATAATTAGTCATATTTTCTATATTTTACTTTTAATACTGTTTCAATCAATAGTAAATTATCAATTATGCGACTCAAATTAACGTTTATATTTTATATTTTACTGATTATCAACATATTCACTGCATGTGAAAATACAAAAAAATATATAACAGATATATTTAGTCAGTTGGAAAATAAAAAACAATACTATGACGAGAAACCTAATAATCAAATTTTATTAAAAACAGACAGCTTGACTTTATCTGCTGGCACTCGTAGATGCGAAATTATCAACAACAGTATCAAATGGAATATCGAAAGCAATATCATGCTGCATGAATTTATAATGGTTTCTTTTGCAGATGCAATATATATTTCAGATATTAATATAAAAACAAGGTCGCCAGTAGAGAATATAAATATTATTTGTAACGGTGAAGTTTTGGGTAAATTTAATATCAAAAAACCAATTCATATTAATAAAAAAGCTAAAAATTTTATTTTTATTATTGAAAAAGTTTCGGAAAGCAAAATATTAAAAAATAATAACGAAAAAAATAAAAAATATAAGATAGAAACAGTTACAAAAAAAATAAAAAATAAAAAACTTAAAATTAAGTTCTTTACAGACAAAAATAAAACAATTCGATTTTTGTATAAAAGTAAACAAAATCAAATTCCAGATACTTTACGTAAACGTCCAATAGATGCAATTTTAAATAAAAGGTTTGTAAATCATAAAAATACAGCAAATGGCGATTCTTTAATTCAGTCAATATATCTTTCGGATAGTAAAAATTTTTCTTTTTACCAATATAAAATCTCTGATACAAATCCACAAATGTATATCGCCAACGGCAAAACAAATATAACAGAAAACGGCGAAAATATAAAATCAGAAGTCAAACTATTTAACCTATTAACAGGAAAAATTACCAATTATTCGGATACTTTTATCAATAAAAACAAAGCAATAGAAGGCAGTAAACTTTTTAAAAATATTTATACAGATATTCAGGATATTGTGCCTAAGAAAAAATTATTATTGGATTCAAGTATCCGAGACGAAGAATTTGTAAACATTGATTTGTTTGATACAAGTTTTGTTTATGATATTAGATATGCAACAAAAAATAATTTTCTTGGTATAATATTGTATGATTGTCCAATGTGTTTACTTAGATGCCAAACAGCAAAAGATTTGATAAAAGTAAATAATGAATTAAAGTTGTATGGTTTAAAAATAAAAATATTTGATTGTTATCGTCCTGTTTCAGTTCAAGAAAAGATGTGGAAAAAAATCCCAAATACAGATTATGTTGCAAATCCTAAAACAGGCTCAAATCATAACAGAGGAACAGCTGTTGATTTGACTATCGTAGATTCAGAAGGTTATGAGCTTGACATGGGAACGGAATTTGATTATTTCGGAACAAAAGCACATACACTTTTTAAAAATTTGCCAGATACAGTTAAAAAAAATCGTTTATTTTTAAGAAATATAATGAAAAAATATAATTTTACTGGTATTTATTCCGAATGGTGGCACTTCAATCACAATACAAGTTCTCAATACAAACCAGAAAATTTTATGTTTGAATGTAAGTAATCGTTAAAAAATAACTTTTTGATTTGTTTTTTGTAAAATACTTATTATCAGGTGTAAACCAATTCGTAATTTATAATTCATAATTTACTAACATGTTTACTTTATATTTTGTAAAGATTAATTTAAATTAATAAATTTGTCGTTTCTAATAAAATTTAGTTCAACCAAATTTTTAACAAATTAAATAATCAATATTATGAAACGTAAACTGTTATTAATTATTTCTTCGTTATTATTGTTAGTATTACCGTTAATTGGAAGTTTTATAAAATGGGGAGGTTTTCCGCCTGGTTACGGTTTTTTTCCTGCAAGAAAAGCTCATCCAGATATTCCTTTTGACCAAAATTATTTTATATTTGCATGTTTTGTTGCCTTTCTAATACTTATATTTTTGCTTTTTCCTCGTCTTTTTGGGTTTAAAAAAGTTAAACCAGAAAAGCCAACAAAAAAAAATATATTTCCTGTTTGGTTTTTTCCAAGTTTGGTAGTGCTTGCTGTTAGTTGGTTCTTTATGTGGGCACCAATCAAAATTTTTGAACCAATTAGCCATTATACTTTTGTACCTCTTTGGTGGAGTTTTATTTTAGTTTTAGATGGTTTCGTTTACAAAAGAAATAATGGTATTTCATTGATTTCCTCAAAACCAAACACGGTGAAATTGCTTGCCGTTGTGTCTTGTGTAAGTTGGTTTGTTTTTGAATATCTAAACTATTTTGTAGTGGGAAACTGGTACTATCCAAATTATGAAATATTAACAAACTTTGGTAATATTTCATGGCAATTGGTATCTTATACGACAGTATTGCCAGCTATTTTTCAGTGGTACTTATTGCTTAAAACTTTTCCAGTTATGAAGAGTCGTTATTCTTCTGGACCGAAGATTAAAGTTTCAAAACCTGTTATGATAATTGCTTTGATAATTGGATTATCATCATCTTTTTTTATGGGTTTGTTTCCATTTTTTCTATTTTGGGTTTTGTGGGTCAGTTTAATACCAGCTCTTTTACCTACAATGTCAATTTTAGGTTATTGGTCTCCGTTTATTTCTATAAGTGAAAAAGGCGACTGGACTCCTATCCTACTAATTGCTATTGCAACTTTTTTGAACGGATTTTTTTGGGAGTTCTGGAACTTTGGCAGTGAATTTTTTCGAGACGGTGTTGCTACAAATCCAAATTATTGGAAATATTCAGTTCCTTTTTTAGATAAAGTTCATATATTTTCGGAGATGCCTATACTTGGATATTTTGGATATTTATTTTTCGGAAATGTATGCTGGATATTATGGCTTGTTGTTGCTTATATTTTTGGATTTGACCCAAGCATAAATCTGCCTGATGTTGTTGAAAGTAAAACAAAAAAAATAGAAACAAATAATCTATAAAACCTGTATAAACAAAAGATTAGTAAATTACGAATTATAAATTATGAATTACGAATTGGTTTACAACTGATAATAAGTATTTTACAAAAAACAAATCAGGAAGTTATTTTTTAACCATTACTAACTACTGAAACTCCATATATATTTTTATTCATAGAATTTTTCTATTTCAGAAATCTCTGATTTAGATAATCCGTAAAGCTTGTAAACTATTTTATCAAGTTGGGTTTCGAGTTTGCTGGTATCGGCGTTTTTATTGACTTCTTTCTGTTTCATTATATTTTTAACAATTAAAATTATTTTATTTTGCATTGATTTATTTGCAGTTTTTATAGGAATTTGTCCAATTTGATACGCATAAATATCTTTATTTAAAAAGTTTTTTCCAAAAAAGTAACTCATTAGTTTAGAGTTAAGTAATCCAAGAATATATTTATAATTAAAATTATCTTGATTTAAAGTTATTACACGAAGTGTATTCGTGCATAAAATTGTTGTTTCAGTAAAGATTGCAACTAATCTTATTTTTAAAGATAAATTTCTTATTCGTTGCATTAATATTCTTGGTTTTGTATAAAGTTCAAAATTTTTATAATTTGATTTATCGTTTTCTTTAAATTTTGCATAACCTTCATATTTCTTAATATTATATTTTTCAATTGAATGTCCTACAATAATTGGAAATGAATTTTTGTTTTTTCTTTTTTTGATTTCTGTTGAATTACTGCCATATTCAATACCTCTGTTAATATTTGCAATTTTCTTTAATAAAACAGCTTTAATTTTCATTTTATCAAAAATTTTAATATCCGATGGCAATACAGAAATTGTAAATATATTATTCTGTGATGTTTCAAAGTTCTTCTTCTGTAAAAAATAATTTTGACCTGTTTCAAAGTATGTTTTATTTGGTATAATATTTATTTCATAATTGGAATTATTTTTTTGTTTTTTGAATATTGTAATACCTACATCTAATTTTGCTTCTTTAAAAATACTCTCGTCTAAATTTATTAATTTTTCTATTTTGACATTTTCTAATAAAAATTTTCTGATTGGCTGTAAATTTTTATTTGTAAAATAAGTGTTCGAAGTTATCATTGAAAATTGTCCAGAGTTTTTTAAAATTTCAATTGATTTTTCAATAAATAATGTATATAAATCAAACTGTCCTTTTGCTGTTTTGAAATTTAGAGTTAAATATTCTTTCTGATTTTTATGAATTTCTTTAATACTAATATACGGAGGATTTCCAATTAGTACATCAAAACCTATGAAATTACCATTTTCGTCCAAAACTTCTGGAAACTCAAAACGCCATTCAAAAGCATCACGATAAATTGTTTTACGTTTATATTCCAATT
>JAOZMB010000014.1 GCA_029934515.1 Bacteroidales bacterium | reverse complement strand
GTACATATAAAATATTACACTACCAAATTTATTTTCATTTATTTTCATTTATTTTCACTTTTTTTAATAAATGAATACATAAAAGTACATATAAAATATTACACTACCAAATTTATTTTCATTTATTTTCATTTATTTTTACTTTTTTTAATAAAAAATAGGCGATTCTAATTTTACATTTTAACATGACTGCAAATTTTTCTAAATTCCTATAAATCAATAATATGTAATATTGTTTATTTATAGGAATATAGAAAAATTTGCAGTCGTGTCGGTGTTCCCCCCGCTGCGACCTATAATTTTTGGGATTTTCCAGAAGCCAAAAATCAGGCATATATGCTGTAAAGACCAAAATACTTGGCTTCTTGGTTTCATTAAAACGTATCCGGAAGCAAAACACCAAAAAATCACGCCTTATGCAAAGCCCTCCCGTATATTTTTTTTGGAAACGCTTTTTTTGAAAAAAAAAGAATTTCCAAAAAAATTATACGGGATGGTGCTTTGCATAAGGCAATAATGCCAAACAAAAAACATTTTCTTTAATGTATATTTGTGTCCTTTCAAAAAAATATTCATTTAAGACTTTTGCATAGTGAAAAGAATAACAAATTTAAATGTAATGCTTTCTGATTGGGATGAAAGCAAATTGCCAAATGGCGAGGACAAATATTTTTCAGTTTGTTATATAAAAAAAAACGGAGAGTTTGTTTATCTTAAAAGATGTAAGAAAAGCGGTTTACGTTTTAATATGAAAAAAACAGATATGAAAGGCGCTCAGCCTGTTGATAAAAACGGTTTTAATATCGGACATGTTCATCCTATCTGGATACATTCTATTCTTTTTTACAGAAGTAATGTACATTTTAATTTATTATCAGATGAGAACAACTTTTGATACAAATGGTTATCCTGATGTATATATAAATAATAATAAAATGCTTTCTTTTGCAAATGTAGAGGAACAGCCTAATGTTATTCATTCAGGCGCTTACGATTCTGTTGATATTGGTGGTAATAAAATGATACCTTGGTTTGCAGATAATGACTTTCCTCGTATTGCAGCCGAAAAAATTGCTAACACACCTGTTTTAAAAAGAGCTTTAACAGAAAAGACTAAGATTATTCTTGGACAAGGAGTCTTTCCTGCGAGAATAAAAGAAATTTTGCCGAATGGCGAGGAAGTTCTTGAAGTTGTAAATGATACTGAAATTATAAATTTTTTTCAATCTTATATAATAAATAGATACCTTTCTGTATCTTGTTATAATTATATCACGCTTGCCAATGCGTTTGTGCAGTTAATTCCAAATATTGATGGATCTAGTATTGCACGGTTAAACCCAGTACCTGCTGGTCATTGTCTATTAGCTGATAAAAATAAAGACGGACGCATTGAGCATGTTTATGTTTCTGGTAAATTTCCAGATGCTGAAAAAAAAGATATAAGTAAATATATTTTATTAGATGAAATAGATCCTTATACTCATCTTCAAAAATTAAGAGAAGAAGGAGTCTTAAAAAAAGAGACTGTTTTTATGCACTTAAAATCTCCTTTTTCTTTTAATGATTATTATGCAATGCCAGCATGGAACTCAGCAAAAGAATGGATTAAGATTACTAATAAAATACCAATTGCTATTAATTCGGGTATGGATAATATGCTTGGACTTTTATATCATATTCAAATTCCTTACATTTATTGGGATAGAAAATATCCTAAAAATGAATTTGAAGGCAAAGAAAGTGAAAGGGAAGATTTAATAGATGCAGACCTTGTAAGGATTGATAAAAAATTAACAACGGCAAAGAATGCAAAAAAGACTCTGATTACGTATTTTGACCAAGAAAACGATAGCGATAGATGGCAAATAGATGTCAAGGAAACTAAGTTTTCGTTAGAAAATATAGTTACATCAACAGCCGCGGATACTCAAATTGCAATAGCAGCTGGTATCAATCCAGACTTACTTGGACTTATGTATGGAAACAGCAAAGCAGGGTCTATGCAAAGAGAACTTTTGCTAATTGCTTATGCTTTGTCTTGGAATGCCCGACAAAAGTTGGCTGATCCGTTAGAAATAATGCTACGTTTTAATTACGGTGATAAGTATAATGACGTACAAATAAGATTTAGAAATACGTTTCTTACAAAGCTAGATGATAACAAATCTGGAAAAGAAACACAACTTAGTTAAATTATGCTTACAAATATTAATACAATAAATGAGACTTTTCCTGTAAGTAAGTCGCTTACAGTTGAAAAAGTAGGAGCATTTATAGAAGATGCCGAAAATATAATTGCGAAAGTTATTTCAGAGGATTTTTACAACGAACTTGACAATTATACAGGCAGTAATGTGATATATCTGACTTTAATAAAAAAGTTGCAAAAAAGTATTGCTAACTTAACGTTCTATATTGGATACGAACTTATAAATACTCATATTTCAAACCAAGGATTTCAAAGACTTGAAACAGGAAAAGGAGGAAAACAGCCTTTATATCAAAGACAAGAAATAGCTCTTAAAAATAAATTTAAAACTACAGGCTATTTAAAATTAGATACTGCATTGCAATACATGGAGTTAAACAAAGATACGTTTACTGTTTGGAAGTCAAGCGATGAATATACATTATCGAAAGACAATTTTATAAACTCTACAATTGAGTTTAATAAAATTTATATAATAAATGCATCGCGATTGGTTTTTTTGAAATTACGCCCAGCACAAGCACTTACAGAAGACTTTGATTTAATACCGTTAATTGGACGAGAATTTTTTGATGAGTTAAAAACTCAAATTAAAACAGATACACTAACTACGGAAAATTTAAATGCCGTAAATTACATAAAAAAAGTAATCGCTTTTGGTACTATTTTTAGAGGAGGTATATCATTGATTTCAAATTTAACTGAAACAGGAATATTTAAAATTGAAAACTCTTCTAATTCAAATTATACAAAGCAACTGCATGCAAACGAAATTATATTTAAATTATTAGAAGAAGCCGAAAAAAACATGAATTATTATTTGAAAATATTATCAGGTTTTTTAAAGCAAAACATTATTAATTATACAACATATTCAGAATCGTCAGCATACGATGGTAATGTTAATATGTATTTTAGAACAAAAGGAACAGAAAAAGTCATATCATTATGAATTTAGAAACTATTATTATTACTGTTATTAATACAGTCGCATTGCTAATAATTACTTATTGGCGATCTAAATCAAGAACTTTTGAAAAAAGTTTTAATGATTTTAAAAAAGAATTGTCACCATTTATCAAAAGAAGCTCGGTAGGAGATAGAGTTTCTGATATGCTAATAAAAACAGCAACAAGCTTTATCGAAGCTAATCACAAACTGCCAAAAGATTATAAAAGTTTACTAATAAAAAGCCGAAATTATTTAATAGATTTTTCAAATTTTACAGTTAATTTGTTGTATGGTAACCAACAAATAAATATAAATGATATAAAAATTGAAACAGATGCTATTTTTGATATGTTGAAAATACCGACAAACATACTTGTAGGCAAGGATGTTGTTTTAAAATTAGAAAATGACAATAAATTTAAAGCTAGGATACATTCATTTAACGAAAGAATTCTTGAAGTTGTTTCAGGAAAATATAATGGTAAATCAATAGATAGATTGGAAGATATTTTATCCGATTTTATGGTTATGTATTTTAATGCTTTTGTTGATAAAATAGACTGATATGCAAAAAATTAAAATAGATATAGATAAAAAATCGTATAATTTTACGCATCCTGATAATTTTTCAGAACTATCAATAGTGCAGTATATTGAAATTGTAAGACTTGTTTTATTATCTGATATACCGTTGCAAGATAGATACGATGATAGAATCCGTTTATTCGTTTCTTTATTATCAGGAAAAAAAAGACTTAAACATAAAATTATTAAGACTCTGATTAATAATCCAGAAGATGACCGTTTTTTGCAATTATTAAAATTACATGATTTTGTTATTAAAGAAATAGATTTTAATAATTGGCTTGTTAAGGATATTAGAATCAAAAGAGTAAGATTATACGGACCAACGGACAGATTTTCGGATATGAAATTTGGAGATTTTATTGCCTGCGATATGTTATTAAACGGCTTTTTCAAAAGTAACAAGAACGAAAAAATATTAAATGATTTTGTTGCATACGTAATGAGACCCAAAAGAAAAGGTATTAAAAAAAATGAAACAGGAGATAAAAGAAAAGAACTTAACAGTAACACTGTTTTGGCAAGGTCTAAAATTATAGATAAACTTGCTGTTGAAATTAAATATGCCGTATTATTTAATTTTCTTGCTGTTAGACGGTGGATAGAAAAAAAATATCCATATGTTTTTCCTAATTCCGAAAACGCAAATACTCAAAATAATGATTTCGGCGCAACAAATAAATCTGGTTGGATGATGGTACGAAGACAGCTTGCCGCTTCTGTTCTTAATTTGCAAAAAATTGATAATACAGGCATCCATGATGTATTAGCTGATTTTAATGAAAAACTTATAGGAAAATAAACAAGTATTATGACTAAATATACAGACATTACAAAATATTTTAAAAATATTGCTAATATTTATCTTGGTAATTCGCAAACAAATAAAACCTTTTTTAGAAAAGGACTGGATGAATTCTTAAATCATATTGATATTGTTTGCAAAACACCTGTAATGTTGTTGGAAAGATATGACTTTAGGTATACAGATAACATGGGAGACAATGTTTTAAAAGATAGAACAATTGCTTTTATAATAATGAATAATGTAGCAGATATTGACGATTACGAAGCACTTGATACTGTTTTTGATGAATGCGAAACTATAATTGATAAAATTTTCAATCATTTACGAAAAGATGCAACTCCGCCTCGTCATAATATTATGAAATATAGTAATTTTAATAATTTTGATGTCACACCTATCGAAAATCAGGCAGACGGTAATTTCGGATATTTCGTTACAGTAAAAATATCATCAGTACATAGCACAAAAATATTATGAGTATCATATTAATAAAAAAACCAAATGCCGTGGATTTCTTGGACAACGGTTTGAAATATAAAATAAAAGGAACTTATTATATTGAAAATGACGGCGATGCTGTCGTTTTTTATTTTAAGAAGATAGGAAATCTTACAGTAGGAGATAGTTTTTATATCCATCCGCCATACAATCCATCTGAAACTATCATGATAACTGCAGTTGTAACTCCTAGAACTTGGCATAACGAAGTTACAGCTGGTAAATCAATAGAGGAAACAGCTGAAGAAATTAATAACTTATTTGATGTTCTTAATAACTTTACTGTATCAGTGCAAGATACTGATAAACTCGTTTTTACTGCAATAGAAAAAGGAAATACAGGAGAAGAAGTTGCTGTATTTATAGGAACAGGTTATGATTTTAATGTAAACTTTGTAACACAGAGTGGAGTAGCTAAAATTACAAAATCGAATTATCATATCAATTGTATTATATTATATGAAAATAAAATCTTAAATCATCTTAAAATAGATGTAACAGAAGAAGGTATTTCTGAAATAGAAATTGGAAAATTCTTAAATATACATTTTGATAAAGGTAATTTTCCAGAAACAATATTCCAAAATATTATTATTGACTTTTATAAAATAGGCTTTTGGGAACAGCATTACAATACAAATAGCCATCTGACTTTTCATCAAATTAAAATTCTTCCCGGTAAAATTAATTTTAATGAATATCCAGATTATAACTTGGAAAGTGGTATGTTCTTTAATCTGTTAAAAAAAGTAAAAACATTTAACAATGCTTTTAATAGACTAACTTTTTTTTCTGGTAATAAAACATTTAACGAATTTTTTATAGAATTTTATTATGAAGACGGAACTTCTAATATACATAATGAATCATTAAAAGTTATTTTAGAAAAAAACTCATTATATCAAATTGATTTTTTTGTTGCAGATATTTTGTTAAAATCAGATTCTAATAAAAAAGTTTATAGATTTGATATTTATTTTCCAGCAACTAATGCTAAAAATACTGATATCATTAATTTTTATATATCAGACAAACTAATTTATGATAAACAGTTTTTGTTTAAAAACTCTTTTGGCTTTTGGGAAGTAATTAAAACATCTGGTTATAAAAAAGAAATTATAAAAACAGAACGAAATATTTATAAACGGTATGTAACAGCTGATTATAAAGCAAACGAAGGAGCTTATAAAACTGTTGTAAAAAAAACGTTCCGAGAATTTGAAATAAACACAGGAAGTAAATTAAATTACGAAATACAACAAATCGCATCAGCATTAGCTTCTGAATACTTTTTTGAAATAAATATAAGTAAACGACAATACGTAAAATGTGAAATTATTACAGATAGTGTGCAAATAAGAAACGAAGAAAAACAACTTCAAAATATTACATTCCAATATAGATACAGTTTCGATGATTAAAATTATAATAAAAAGAAAAAAACTGATTTTAAATAAAGATATTACTATTAAATATACTTTGACATTCCCTGATACTGTTAACGATGTATTGCCAAATGCTACAGTTCAGTGGTTCAATATTCCTATATGTAAAACAAACGATGATATTTTTAATTATTCGCGATTCGTTGAAGTTAAAAATAAAATAAGATTATTTGAAAATGTTATTTTTGAGATAGCTGGAGTTTCGCAAATTGGTTTATTAATAGTGAAATCTGCAAACTCCGAAAGTTATAAAGTTTCGTTTACTACATATCCGTTTCCAAAAGATTTTAAAGATGAATTAATAACAAACATTGATTATAATGATATTAATATAGGAAATGATACAGATACTATCATTGCTACGGCAAAAACAGAATCACTAAAACAATATCCTGATGCTGATATTTGTTTCCCAATGATAAGAGCTAATAATTTTTATGACGAAGAACAAAATATAACTTTTCGTAATTTTATGAATTATTACATTTTTGATAATTATTTAAAAAATGAATATTATTTAAACGGATTTCAAAACTTCAATTGTCTTGTCCCGCATTTCTATTTGTTTGCCACAATATCAAAAATATTCAATTCTATAGATTATAATATAAAAGGAAACTTATTTCAAGATGCTGATTTACAAAAACTTGTTATCTTTAATAACTATGCATTAGATAAAATCAGATATGAATTTTATGTAAAAACAAGTGTTATTAATGAAAAAACAATACCTGCTGTTACTTATGATTTAAGAGAAATAGTATTTGATACTGAAATTGATGAAGATAATGTTTTTAATCTTAATACAGGCACTTATACTGCTCAAGCAGAAGCTGTACTAAATATAAATGTTACTTTTGATGCAAAAGTCCCTGATATGTATGATAATCATGCTTATATTGTTTTTGGTATAAACAATTATGTTTCTCAAAACCGATATGAATATTCTTATATATATTTTACGAAAGACCCACTTTGGCATCATTACAGTTTCAATTTTTCTATAAATATAGAAACAGCAAATATTGGTAAAACATTTAAATTTTATCTTACAGCATTTTTCTTAACAGTTGAATTATCTATTGTATATAAAAATCTAAATGTTGTTATTAATCCGATAGCTTACAACAATGTTAATATTTTCGATGGAAATATTAATTTGAAAAATCATCTTCCTAAAATATCTGTAAGTAATTTTATTAATAATATAGCGAAATTATTATCAGTGGCTGTTTTTTACGATACAAAAAACAAACAAATTGAATTTCAATTTTTAAAAGATATTATAAACAACGATAAAAATATTGATTTAACAGATTGCTTAGAAAATGACAGCGAAGAGATAGAATTGTATACGAACACTTATTCTCAAACTATGAATCAGGATGATGATATTGATAGCCGAAGCGAATTGATTGGAAATTATATTGGCTCTGGATATTCTGTTGATATTCCAAATCCAGCAATTGCAAATGATTTATTTTATGTAAAAAATTTGAATAAATGGATTTTATGTAATCTAGTAAAGAAAGAAGACGAAGAAGTCGCTACTTTAAAATGGAAATCTTATAAAGATAATTTTGAGAATATTAATATAAACGACAAAGAAGCTCAAAAAATAGATATTACTATAAAAACTTTGCCAATGAATTTTAATTATGGATATGCATATACAATGACATATCCAGAATATAATAAAAAGGGAACAAGCAAAGCTTTTGGCTCAGGACAAAATGATTTTGATTTTAAATTATTGTTTTATCATGGTTTTCATGAGAACTCGAAAAACTGGATATATCCATTGGCATCTTCCACAAGATATAACACAAAAGGAGATACTCTTAGCAACATCGCTTTACGTCTCAACGGTGAAGACGGTCTATTTGCTAATTACTCTGAAAAATATTACAATTATTTACAAGAACATGATATTGTGAAAATGAAACTACATGTTAATTCAGATATTTTTCATAAAATACATAAATTATTTGCAGTAGACTCTGATATTAGAAAAGTTAGAGTAATTAACAAAAATTATATTCCTATTAAATTTGAGTTTGAAATTAATATGTTTGCATTTACAAATTGCCTTACAACTTTACGATAATGGAAAAAAAAAGTAATATAAATACAAAACGTTTTAAAGCTGATATAAGGAATTGGCAGAGAAGACAAGTACGAGCTATGGCTGGAGTAATTAGAAATGAAACCAAACATAAAGTCTTGCGAACTGCCAATAGGAAAAAACTCGAAAACACTATAAGACCACGTTTACAAACTTATTTTGGCATTCCAGAAAGAGTAATTTTTTCTTATGCTGCACACGGTTACTATCTTCAAGTAGGCTCTTCAAGAGGGCACAACAAAAATAAAAATCCTCGTAAAAAAGTTGAATGGACAAAAAAACTATGGGAAAGCGGAGTTCAAGAACTTGCAGATATTGTTGTTAAACATCTTGCCGATGCTAGTGTACGTTCTTCGGCATTCAAAGAAAAAACTATTTTTGTTGGAGATAAAAATTCTAATCCAAAACAATAGACAGATAATAAAAGCTAATATTTACAAATCGTTTTCCTATCATTAGGAAAACGATTTTTTCTTTTTGATACCTACAAAATGAATGTTTTTACAAATATGTTATAAAACATATACGAAATATGAAAATAAATTTGCCGTTAATAAAACTTAACGTATTTTTGCAACCTAATTATTAATCTAAAATTTTAAATAAAATGAAAAAGAACCTTAACAGTAACAATAAAGAAAAGAACAAATTGGAAGCAATAAAAATTAAATTATGCAGAAGAGTTTAACAAACCCAATAATAAATAAAGCAGCTCTTGCCAGAATATTAGGAATAACAGGAGCTGGTTTTTCTTATAAATTGGACGAAGTAAATGCTAACAAATTTACGAGAAAAGATATACAAATGATAGAGGAAAAAATGGACGCTCTTTTTGTTGATTTTAAAGAAGATATTAAGCGATATAAGAAAAAAAGAGGATACATAAAAGATAAAACAGAACAAGCAGAGGCATCCGAAAATCTGATTTTAAATAGAGTAGGAACAAAAAATAGATATAATGGAACTGACAGTTGTAAATTATAATAATATGAATGACTTTTTCAAAGGTTTAGATAAAGAAAAAGAGATAAAAGAAATGAAGATAATGAAAAAAAGAGTAAAAGCAAAAGTCAAAGAACTTAAAAAAGAAATGAAAGAACGAGGATGGAAGTGGAGATTTGGATATAAGAAAATAGTACAATGTTTAGGAGATGAATATAGTTCTTTCTTAAAAATAAAAACGGATCATTTTTTAGATGCAATCGATCCATCAGATATAGAAGTCCAGAAGAAGCTTGCTTTTATATATTATTATGATGATTTAATAGCAATAATTCCGAGAGTTGAAATAGACGAAAAATATAAAGAAGTTTTAATTTCAAATAGAACACTAAGATCACAAGCTTTTAAAATTGTTGCAGAATATGAAATAAAAATAAAAGATGGTTTGTTATTTAGCAATGAAGATAAATATTTATATAATGGAAGAGGCGGTAACGATAAAATTTATTTTTTGACTACAGAATTAAAAAAAATAAAAAACGAAATCAAAGAAGATGGAGCTGAAGACGATATAAATTCTTCGGATATTCAAAAGGCAATAGACACTCTTAAAAATTATTTAGCTGAACAAGAATATTTTTCTTCTATTGCTGATAGAAAATTAGTTATTTGCGAACAAGCTTTAATAGCTGATGCAAGAATAGACGCAGAACCATACTACAGTATTGCTAAGTTAATACGCAATTCTACAGATGCATATAAAATAAAAAATCTTAAAAAAAATTTCGTTTTAGCCAAAGAGAGCTATTTTTCATAGTCCTTTCTTAATAAAAAAATTGACGCTTAATTTGTATTTAATACAAATTAAGCGTTTTTTTTTATGGCTGACCAGAACAGAAAAATAAATATCTGGATTAATGACAAACAAGTTACTAATTCATACAGAGGTATATCGAATGCAATGAAGCAAGCTCGGAATGAACTTGCAAATATGACGATTGGTAGCAAGGAATATATTCAGCAAACGAGCAAGATAAGAAAGCTGAAAGAATTAATGAACGAACATAGAACTTCGCAAGATGGAATTGCGCGAGGCTGGAAAAAAATAGTGAATGAAATAAAACAAGTAACAATAGGAAATCTTATTGCAGATGCTTTTCCTGTTGTAATAGAAAACATAGGAAATGCTTTTAAGTTTATTACTAAGTCAGTAGGCGAAGCTGAACAAGGACTGACAAATGTATTAACATTAATGAGCGACAACGAAATAGAAGAATATGGCGATTATCTTAAAAAAAACTCCGTAGAACTTCTTAAACTTGGCAATACTCAAAAAGACACAAACAAAGCACTTTTTGATGCAGTGAGTGCTGGAGTAGAGGCTGGAAAATCAATAGACTACCTTACTAAAATGAATGAACTAGCATTAGGAGGAGTTACAAAACTCGGTATTGCTGTTGACGGGAACACAACCATAATGAACGCTTTTAATACAGGAATGGAAGAAGCTGGAAATATTAATGATGCTTTTTTTTCAGCTCAAAAAAAAGGAAAAACAACAGTAGAAGAATTAGCTGTATCAATAGGCAAAGTAGCACCAATTGCAAGTAATGTTGGAGTAAAATATCAGGAATTATTATCAGCAGCCGCAAAACTTACAAAAGGCGGTATTTCAACATCAGAAAGTATGACATATTTAAAAGCGGCGCTAGGAAATTTAATAGCACCTGGCTCATCAGCTATAAAACTTTTCGAAGAATATGGTATACCGATGGGTGTAAGTCAGTTAAAAACAGTCGGCTTTACTGAAACAATTAAAAAATTAAACGATGTAGCTGAGAAAAGTCCAGATATACTTTCTAAAATTATACCTTCAATTGAAGGACAAGTTGCAATACTTGGACTTACAGGTGATAATTTAGAAGACTATAAAAATATTCTTAACGATGTTACAAATGATATTGGAGAAAACAGTAGCTTGCAAAAAGCTTATCAAAAACAAATGGAAACATTACCTAATATTATAAAAAAAGCAAAAGGCGAACTAACAGCATTTGCAATAGAAGTCGGACAAAAACTTTCACCAGTTATTAAGGCAATTATTCCGTATATATCTGGATTTATGAAAAAAATTATATCGTTAATTAATTTTTTTAAAGATAATATATTAGTGATTAAATTAGTTACAGTAGCAATATTATCTTATGTAATTGCAATAAAATTAAAAACTGTATGGACTAAAATAGCTATTTTTTTGCAGGTAGGACTAAAAAAAGCAAGTTTATTATTAGCATTAGCACAAGCAAAACTAACAAACAATACAACAAGAGCCGCAGCGGCTCAAAAAATGCTAAATATGAGTATGAGAGCAAACCCAATTGGTTTATTAATTTCATTATTTACAGTTTTAGAAATATTGTATTCTAATTTTATGGCTAAAGTAAAAGCTACAAACATAGCAGTTAGAAAATTTAATGAAGAACTTACAATACAAAAAAATGCAATGAATAATCTTTTTGATAGTTTAAAAAAAGCAACAATAGGAACAGAAGCAAGAACAGAAGTAATTAAAAAAATAAATAAACAATACGGCAAATACCTACCACAGTTATTAACCGAGAAGTCAACACTAAGTGAAATAACAAATGCACAAAAATTAGCAAATGAAGCATTGACAAAAAATATTGCTCTCAAAATGAGAAATGAAAATCTGAATAAAATAAAAGAAGAAGCAATAAAAGAAAGAACAAGTGAAATATCTGATATCATAGAAATGGCTACAAAAAAGAACTCTTCTTTGACAAGAGTAGTAGCGGATGAATTTAATGAACTGTTAAAATTAGTAGACAAAGAAAAAATAAAAATGAACACCGGATTAATAGACGGGTATAGTTTTACACCAGAGGGAGAAAAAGCAATAGGCGATTTTTATGATAAATATCTAAAAGACAATGAAGGTTTTATGAGAAAAGGTAAAGCGGGTTTAGAGATGAATGTCGCTGATATACTATCAATTGAAGCGGACAAAAATGAGGAATTAAAAAGAATGAATGCAGCGTTCAGCGGATATATTGAAGAAAAAAACACAGCAGCGGCTACCGATGAAATCAATTTGTTAAGCAATAAAGACAATACAATAACGGAAAATCTTAAAGAAAGCAAAAAAAAACGAACAAAAACTTTTAGCGAAGAACTTATGTTGTTAAGAAATATACACCTTACAACAATGAGAAAACTTAAAGGAGATCATGGAGCGCGACAATTAGAAGTAGTAAGACATTTGAAAGCATATAATAAACTTAGAAAAAAATACGGAATAAAAGATCAAAAAGCACGATGGGGATATGAAAAAGAAACAAACGACAAAATAAACACAGAACGAACAAAAACTTTTAGCGAAGAACTTATGTTGTTAAGAAATAAACACCTTACAATAATGAAAAATCTTAAAGGAAGTCACGGAGCGCGACAATTAGAAGTAGTAAGACATTTGAAAGCATATAATAAACTTAGAAAAAAATACGGAATAAAAGATCAAAAAGCACGATCCGGATACGGAGAAACAGAAACAGAAACAGAAACAGGAACAAAAACAGAAACAGGAACAAAAACAGAAACAGGAACAAAAACAGGAAAAAGAACAGGAACAACAAACAACACAAGCGATGATTTATACAATGGAATGCTCGCTAAATACAAACAATTACAAGATGAACTTAAACAAATTAGACGAAAAGCTGGTTTAGATGCAAAAACAGAATGGGAAAAAGAACTCGAAATTTCTAAAATTCATTATGAAGAAATGATGGAAGTTAATAAAGATGCAATTGAAGACTTAGAAGCTAAACAAAAAACTAAAAGAGGTCTTAATAAAAAAGAAACAAATTTGCTTTCTAAATTTTATAAACAAAAAACACAACTTAACAAACAGTTTAAAGAAGAACAAAATAATATTAATGTTAAACATCTCGAAGAACAAAACAAAATAAGAGAAAAAATTAATAAATTCTTGACGACAGACGATGAAACAAACAATGAAAAAGAAATAACAGCATTAAAAGCTAAATATGAAAAATTTATAGAGCTAGCTAAAAAATATGGAACAGACTATAAAAAGATTGAAAAAAAATTAGAAGAAGAAATAACTAAGCTTCAACAAGAACAAAGAGACAGAGTTAAAAAAGAAATAAAAGATTTTTTATCAACAGAAAAAGAAAAAGAAATAAACTCTGTAAAAGAAAAATATCAAAAGCTTCTTATACTCGCCGAAGAAAATATAACAGATACTATCGAACTAAAAAGAAGATTAAAAGTAGAACTTGATGCAATAGACGAAAAATATAAAGACAAAAATATCTTTTTTAATTTATCGGACAAAGAGGTAGCCGAGATTAAAAAAAAAATAGACAAGGTTATTCGCATCGCACAGGAACTTAGCAATATAACTACAGCGTACAATAATTTGAAAAAAGCAGAAGAAAATAAAGCGATGGACGAGTACGAAGAAAATATAAATAGAAAAAAAGAGCTATTAGATAGACAACTCAAAAACGGACTTATATCAGAAAAATCTCACAACGAACAAATTGCTGGTCTCGACAAGAACCTCGACAAAAAAAGAAGAAAAATTGCACACGAACAAGCAAAAAGAGATAGAAATGCCAGACTCTTCGAAACTGTAATTAATACAGCTGCAAATATTGTTCAAGTATTTCCAAACCCATACCTGATGGCTGCCGCAGGAATAATAGGAGCACTTAACCTTGCTACAATCGCTTCAGAACCAATACCAAAATACGGAGACGGAGGAAGAATAAACCATCCACACACAGCAATTGTCGGCGAAAAAGGTAAAGAAATTATATTATCTAATAAAATAGTCGAAGACAAAGAACTAGGACCAATTGCCGACGACCTAGCTAGAATACAAGAAGGTAAAAAACCTAACTTTCTAAGACAACCAGCACAAGCTAATTTCTCAGGAATGAAAAAAACAATAACAAACAAAGCTGATAATAATATTAATAATAATACTGTTGTTAATCAAGTGGACACAAAAGGAATGATAAAACTAACAAATGAAGTCGTAAAAATGCAAAAATGTATGATAACAATGGTAGATACAATTGATAAATTGAAATATATGAAAGCTGTTATTTCACAACGTGAAATAGACGAAAGAAATACAGACGAAGAACTTTTATTAAGATATTCTAATTTTTAAAATAAAAATAATATGGAATTTATAGGAAACATAAAACCAAACGCAGAACTACAATCTAAAATTATTAGAAATATAAATGATTTTTCTAATATTTTAAAGTCCAGAAGTAAAAGAAAATTATACAGAATTGCAGATAAACAATTTAGACAAAAATATAAAAAAGATAACCTCTGGACACCAAGAATCGATGATATAGCTGTTATTAAAGTGGAAATAAAAACAGAAGTCTTTATTTCCGCTTTTTTCAAAATTAAAGGAAAGGATGATAAAATTGATTTCGATAAAGTTTTTAGAATTAATTTTATAGCACAAAACAAAGCTTATAAAACAAATAAAAATAAATGTTTTAAATACAACCCACTATCAATTAAAATAATTTAAGCTGAATAAAAGAAAGCCTAAACGAGCTTATTTTATTTTTTTTTTTTGTAAAATTAGAAGAAGAACCTTTTTTTAGTATTTCTTTAATCTTTTCTAAATTAGATAAAGTGCCATTTCTAAACTCAGGCTTCTTCTTTTTTAATTTAAAAGAAGAAACATGAGTTTTAATCTCTTCCTTCTCAGATAAATTAGATAAAGTGCCGTTTTTATACTCTAATAATTTATTTATCTTCTTTAAATAATATATTTCTTTTTGATAATTTTTAACCAGCTCTTTTAATGATTCATTCTCAACTCTGACAACTGAATGACTGCGAACATAATCAATATCTTCAAAAAAAAATACAATAGGAACATCAAAAATATCAGCAAACTTACTTAAATTATTTATTGAAATATTAGACTTCCCTGAATAATAATCGTAAATAGTCTGAGGAGTTACTTTTAATATTAAAGAAATATCTTTAACAGACATTCTTCTCGTCGCTTGTAATTTCTTGATTTTTAATACTATACCTGCAAGCATAAAAAAAATTTAATTATTTTAAAGATAACGTTGAGTAAATTAAGAGAAATCTTTAATTATTATGTAAAAAAATTTAGATAATTAAAGTATTACTTTAAGCAATATTTTTACATTAAAGTATTACTTTAAGATAAAGAAATTAATGAACCAGCATACTTATATATGGCTCTTCTGGTTTACTTATTTTATTACTTACTAATTTATAAGATGTTCCATTTTTGGGATAATCCTGTTGTTTATATTTTTTAAGTTCTTCTTTAAGAATATTATTCTCCTCAAGTAGTTTAATTTTTTCTTTTAAGTCTCTTACCTCTTTTTTATAATCTTTAATTTTTTCTTTTAAACCTACATTTTCTGATAGGATGATAATATTATTGTTCTTATACTGATTGTAGGTGGCATCGTCTCCTGTTTCAATAAAATAAGAAATTGGAGTTTCAAGAAAGACTGCAATTTTTTTTAATATTGATAATTTCATATCTCCTCTTTTAAATAAATTACTAATTCCATTATCAGTCATTCCTATCCCTATTGCGAGATGTTTTGCTTTATACCGCTTTTCAACCATTTTTTCCTTAATGTTCTCAATTACAGTCATTATTATTTAGATTGATTATAGATTAACATTTTATTGTAAATTATTTGTAATAAAGTTTGGAACTTATTTACATTATTTCTTATATTTGCATAATATTTATACGTAAAAATACAAACGAATGGACAAAGATAAAAAAAATTACGCAAAACCAAAAGCGTTAAATAATTATTCTAATTTAATTTTAGATACTGCTTTTTTTAATTCGTTAACCTCGCACCGTGGTATTAATGAGCGTCAGCCTTTATACAATGAGGTTAACAAGCTTCTTGTTCCTAAAAAAACGAAGCATGTATTAAAAAGTTATTTCTTATATCCGGATAGGATACCAAAAATAGGAAGAGAAGTAATAATTGAAATAATGAGCAATGCTCTTATTTTACATTTACAAAAAAAGGAAGAAAAACTTAGAGCAGAATTAGAAAATATAATAGACAATAAAAGAATAGTAAAAAATAAACTAAATCAAATAATAATAAATAATAAAAGGATAAAAATATGGCTAAAGACAAAAAATGCGACAAGTGCGGCGTGAGTCCCGCATACTGGAACGGCGTGAATATGTTGTGTCAGGAACACTGGGATGAATATGTGAGTAAAAAAATAAAAAAAATGATGGCTGGAGGAGTAGTGCTAATTGGAGTTGGAATAATGATATACTCATTTTTATAAACGAAATAAAATGGAAAAAGAAAGAAAAAAAAATAGTGAGGAGGATATTATGGATAGGAAACGCAAGGTATTTGCTTATGTAATGATGTCAATAATGATGTTAATTTATTATCTAATAATAAAATTTTTATGAAAATAATCGCAGGAGTTTTACTACTCGTTACGGCTGGTTACTTTGTTTATACTTCATATTTTAAAGCTGGAGTTTCAGTAGAGCAATTCGAAGCTACACACGAGGAGTTAAGAAAAGAACTTGATAGCTTAAAAAAGTCTCAAGAAGTATTGCAGCTGAATCAGGATACAATGAAAACGAACCAAGACCTTTTTAGAAAAGATATGGCGGTGATGACAGCGAATCAGGACAGTATAAAAAAAGGTCAACAAGTTATTTACGAACACATTAGTAACCCAAGCAAACAGGGGGGTGGATATATTGATAACTTAATAAAATTTTTTGAATGATATGGATAACAGTATGTATTACAAAGATGTGCCAAAAAAAGAACCGGTAGAAATATTCTCGGCAGATTACAAATTGGAATGGTTCGGATTGACGAAGAAATCAATAACAATAAAAATACTTAATGCTGGTTCTTTTTTGACTGGTTTTTTCGATTTTCTAAAAATTCCGTTTGCCATTCTTCCATCGATAGTATTTGATATACTAACAAGCGGTTCTATTTATATTATTTGGCACTTATCTAAATGGATATTTAATATTTTGAAGAGTCTAATAAAAAAAATATTTGCAGCAATTATAGAAGGAGTAACAAAATGGATACGTAAAATAGCAGTAATACTTTCACTTGTTTTAATAATACTTTCACTTGTTTTTTATTTACCAATATGGAAACTGTACACGGGAGAACTAATAGATTTTATATCAAGTTTACTTTGATTCTAATCTCTGCAATATTTTTTATTTCATTTTTAAATATGAAGACTAACGGCAAGCATTCCAACCTTTCGAAGTTTGATATTATTAACCGGCTTGCCGTTAAAATTAAAGTAAATGAAATAAGAGATATAATTAGTAATACTAATATGTATCGAAAAGAGACGAAATTTATAGTAATTCATCATGATGCTATACATGATAATAGTTTTAATCATGTTCCGATATTTGAAATATACAAATCACATTTACCGAAATATGGGACTTTTGCTTACCATTATTATGTAACTAAAGCTGGCAAGTTATATCAATTACACGAAGACAATGAGCTGACTTATCACTGCAAAGGGATTAACAGTTCTTCTATTTCTTTATGTTTACAGGGAAATTTTGACAAAGAATATTTAAGCTCAAAACAGTATAATTCATTGATACGAACCTTGATATTGTTAAAAAGGAAATATCCAAATGCAATAATCATTGGACACAGAGACGCTAGAAACACAAACTGTCCGGGAAAGAATATAAATGTAGAGGAGTTGAAAAAGACAGTTAATAATTTTCACATTTTACGAAACAAATTTTAAAAATAAAATTATGACAATAGATACTACTCAAAATACAGCAATGATTAGACAAATGTTAGAGATGCTTACAAAATCATACAAAAAAGAAGTAGGTCTAATAAAAAAAAGTAATGAGCTGGTTTTCGTTTCATACGTAGACAATAAATTAATGTATCAGAAACTTAATGATGAAACCCGAACATTTGATTTTGGAAAGGAAGATGAATTTGTTCTGATAAATGAAAAAACACAAGCAATACCGTTCAAAAACCTTAAAAAGACGGTTGAAAGACGTTTAGAAAACCTTTTAGATACCAATATAGAACCTCTCGGTGTACGTTCTGATAGCGCTATACAACCGTCAGCTAAACCGTCTGACTTTTTGGAGAAAGGCGAAGATAGTTGGCAAATTGTGTTTAACAGTCGGCGGCAGGAAGATATTATCAGCGGTACTATTGATGATGCCGATTTAAAATCAACAGCTTTTTTCTTCGAGCAATTAATTCTTCAAAAATTAGCTTTTGGTGTATCAGCAAAATCAATAAAAAATACACACAATATATACAAGACGTATATTCAGTTAATTAGGGATCCAAACAAAAATAATAAAAAATTGATTCTTGAAAAAATGATTGATAACGTAGAAACAAGTATAGTAAAATCACAAAAAGAAAAAATTAGGTCTGCCTCTCGATTAAATGCTCAAGAGAAGAAAAGAATAGAAACTGTTGCAAAGACGACGACAAAAAAAAGAATAGTCAGTACAATAATATCAAGGTTTGTAACAATAGTTTTTTTTCTCTGCACAGCAGCTTTTATGTATTACTTATTTTTTTATAATTTTAATTCAGAACCTCTTATCACAAAAGAAGACTTCCTAGAGTATAATGACTCTGTTCCTATTATTTCTACTAACCAAAAAAAACAAGTTAGTACTGTTTCTCGAAGAGTATACAGCGATGGTGAGGTTGATTTGCTTATTGATGCCTATTTAAAATCTAATAATAAGCAAATAGGCACTTGGCGTAGGGATATGGTTCGTGCTAGTTTTTATAAAGAGAAATTTTCTGAATGGGAAGCCAAGAACAAAGTAGAGGAAATGATAAACAAAGTTTATAGGAAATAATTACGAATTACGAATTACGAATTTTAAATGATATAATGGAACAATTATTAGAATATTATGAAAAAGAAAAGGCAGAACTTAAAAAGTTAAAACAAGAATTTGACAGTCTTTGTTTTAAGATTTTAAGAAGAGGATTTACTCTTGCCAAAAGAAGAGAATCTGTCTATGCTAGTGTTAGTATTAATGTCTTAGATTCTCTTAGTTATTTAACTATTTCAATACGTGATAAAACGAACTTGATAAAGTTAAAACCTTATTCTTGGGCAAATAACAATGGTGATAAATTTTTTTTTTACAAAGATGAGATAAACAAAGCGAAAATTTGCTTGGAATTACTAAGCAATAAAAACTTAAAATAATTTTTTACATACAAAAAAAAAACAAATGACACTACAGGAACACGAACAGAGTAAAGAGCAAAAAGATTACAATATTATGGTTGATTTTTACACGAAATTAATTGACGATGAGGAAATCTCCAATCAGCCGTTGGAAGCAATAAAAGGAAAAGAAGACGTAAAAAACAAAGAGCTTGCCTTAACATTATTTATGCTGTTCTATATATATTACAGTACTAGAAATAATAGAAAGGTAGCGATGGAGAGAGCCAAATGGAGTTATAACCGGTTTGCTTCCAAGATTATAAAACAAACAAAAACAAAACGAAGAAGTTTTTGGGGGAGGCTAATGTTATGTTTCTAAAAAAGAAAATAAAAGCAATAAGATACAACGGCAAAGGAAGAAGCTTGTTAATAACCTATGCAGACAACAGCAAACGAGGATATATAGGAAAGGTTGCAGTAAATAAAATGCGACAAATGATAGCATCCGATGATGCGGAGTATTCAAAGAAAAAACTCGGTATATGAATTGCGGAGATACTGTAACAGAAAAACATTTAGATAAAATGTTAATTTTTATAGATGATAAAATGAAATTTGAAGTGAGATATCCTATAAAAACAGACATAGCATTGAATACCATTAAAAGGTTAATGGATAATGATTTAATCCCTTACTGTGAAATAATCAGTAAGGGTAATAAAAATTATTTCCGAAAAATTAACTTTTTTGGATATGTAAGAACAACCTCCTTTGTCAAAGGAGGTTTTAATTGGAAAAAAAACAATACTAACTTTTAAAGATTTTTTAATAAATATTTAAGTGCTTACAATTATGAGTAAAGGAATTTTTATAAATACCGATAAGTCGAATCAAATAAAAAATGCAATCAACATAATTGAAGTTATAGGAGATTTTATAACTATCAAAAAACAAGGAGTTGTTTATATATGCAACTGTCCTTTTCATGATGAGGATACAGACAGTTTCGCAATTTATGAAGGGTCCGGTACATATAAATGTTTTGGCTGCGGAGCTTCTGGGGATGCTATTGAATTTTTAATAAAGTATCCAAGCAATAATATTGCTAATTATAATGAGGCTCTTGTTTGGTTGGCAAACAAATACAATATAGATATTGAAAATAACAAGCCTTTATCAAAATCTGCTGTTGCGAGAATAAATAACAATACAAAAAAAAGAAAAAAAATGAAGAAGCAGGCTGACGAGAAGGCGAAAAAAGAAAAAGCAAATAAGCTTAAATATTTGATTGACAAAGCTATTGGCACAAATAAACGAGAAGCAACAAAGTACCTATCTGGTAAAAAGAAACAAGAACGAGGATTGCAGACTGATACTTATCCAGAAGAAGCTTATAATTATCTTAAACCATATACCAATAAAAAAACAGGATCGCAAGTATCTGGTAGTGTTGTTTTTTTTGATAGAGACCGTAAGTATTTAAATAGAAGGTATATAAATCCAGCGGAAGGTCAAATAACAAAATCTGGTTTTGGTACTTTGACAAATGCTGTTTATGATATTGCATTTATTCCAGACCATGAGGATGTTTATGTAGCCGAAGCTGCAATAAATGCCTTGTCAATTAAGGACGCTGGCAAATCAGCAATTGCTACATTTTCAACAAATAATCGTATCAGTGATATAGAAAAATTTGCAAGATATTTTTCAGATAGAAATGTAATTCTTGCTTATGATTTTGATAAAAACTATTCTGGTCAGAAGGCGGCAATCTTATTGCTTTTTTTTATAAAACAAAATTTTAGAATCAAAAGTGGTGGCATTCTTATTTTTCCTACAAATAAAGATGCCAATGTATTACAGAAAGAAGACAAACTCTTCGATTATCTTAATAATAAAGAAAACTACGTTTACCCCAAGATAGACGAGTTAAAAGAACATATTATTAAAATAAAAAAAGATTATAAAAAATACAAACCACAAATTAGACCGGAACAGAGCATGCGACCAGCCAAGGAGGACGAGAAAGACGGAGCATTTACTATGCAACAAGAAAAGATACCAGACGACATTTTTGATAAACTTAATGTATCTGGTTTATTAGACAAACAAGTTCTGGCATCTATTGATTTTTTATATATTAAAGAGTACACTATTGTAGCGGATGGTTTTGTATATAAACATCGTTCAACTGTTGATAATCCTATTTTTGTAATCGATGACAAGGTTGTTATCAGACCTTTTGCCAAAAGTCCACAAAAAAAAGTTATTTTTTATAATAAAGAAGAAGAATATGAATGGACTTTTGGTTTGGAATACTTAAAAGAAAATCACAATCTAATAAATGAAAGCGAAGAAGAGATGGAGGGGTACAAAAGCAAAAGAAAAAATAAAGTTCAAAAAATACCCAGAGTAATTGTTGTTTATAATTTTATTGATTTTCTTTCTTTACTGTCTGCTTCTGAAATACCTATTTTTATTAATGATTATTTTGTTTCTAAATTTAAAAATACTGTTTTATCATATGCACATCAAATTTATCAAACACCGACAAATAACAGAATAGAACTCAAACGAGCAAAAGAAAATGCAGTTAAGCATATTGAAATTCATTCTTATTATTTAGAGAAGGATATTTATTCAGTATCTCATTTTATAAAAGAACAAGGGCAATTTTTATTTAAAAAACATTTGAATACAGCATTGCCATTAAAATTCTGGGAATGGGATAGATACAAAAGAGATTTTGACATTAATATTATAGTTTTCCGAAATTTCCTTAACGAACTTGGTTATTTTACTTATGAAATGATTACAAATGAAAAAGATTATATCTATATTAAAATTAAAGGCAAAGTAGTTGAGAAGATGGGAAAGGATATTTTTCCAAGATATATAAAAACAAAGGTTGATAAGTACTTAGAGGATAGAGGCGAGATTATTAAACTTCGCAATAAAATTGCAATATCAACTCGTTTTTCTGAGAACAACTTGTCTGGATTAAAACAAAAAGAATTAGATTTTAATAATTCAGGGCCCGATTTTCAGAACTTTTTTTTTACCGATGGTATGATGTGGAAAGTAACAAAAGACGGTATTGAAGTGAAATCACAAAAAGAAATAAAAAAATATATTTGGAAAGATGAGTTATTAGATATTCCATCTGATAAACAAGATGCACCGTTTACAATTTTTCGTCAGCGAAATTATAGTAAAACACTTAGCAAATTAACAGAAGCTAAAAAAGCAAATGATATTAGAAAATTAAAAGAGGCAAAAAAAGAGTTGTTAAAATATAGGGATATTGACAAATGGGATATAAAAATTAATGACCGTAATAATTATTATCTTCAGTATCTTTTTGCTACATCTTATAAACATTGGAGAAGAGCTGAGACCAATGGATATTTTTTAAAGCCGTCAGATTTTTGGTATAAAATGCCAAAAGATTTGTTTACAACTGATGAATTAAACGAGATGAAATTACATTTTATAAATAAAATTACACATCTCGGATATTTTATAAAAGGGCATAGGGAACCAACAGATGGTTATGGCGCTGCAATTCTTGATGCTATTGATAGTGATGGAGCATCTGGTGGCGGGAAAACGTTAATGGCTAAAGCTTTTGAACAATTTATGCCTGTTCTGAGACTGAAAGCAGATCAAGAAGACTTCTTTAAAGATAAACATCGTTATCAATTATATAATAACGAAAGACTTATTATATTCGAAGATGTAGATAAAAGTGCAGACCCGAAAGATTTGGTTACAGACTTTAGTGAGGGTATTAATAAGAACCGCAAACATAAAGACATTATTCCGATTCCTTTTTCAAAGAGTCCCAAAATATTACTTACAGCAAATTCTTTTACACCACTCATTAAAAGATCAGAGAGAATAGATAGGAGGATAGGACTTTTATACGTTTATGATTTTTTTCATACTGCAAGAAGTGGAAAGTTTAAGACAGAACGTACACCAGCTGACTGGTTTGGTAGAATGCTTTATACTTCCGATACAGATAAACAAAAAAATGATTTGATTAATTGTTTCGCTTATATGTTCATCGCAAGAGAACATTACAAAGAAATAAACGCTCCTATGGAAAATGCAAAAAAGCTGAAACTTGAAAATGAAATAGGCGACCCACTTATTGATTTCCTCGATGATTTTTTCATTGGAAATGAAAATTTTGGATATCTTGATAGGAGTCCGTTTTTTGAATTATTTCACAATACCCAGTATAATAAAATGAGCTATAAAGAAAGAACTAAAATTTACAATACGCCAAGAAAATTCAAACCTTTAGTTGAGGCATATTGCAAAATGAGAGGTTACATATTCAATCCAAAAGAATTGTTAAATAAAGATAACAAACGAATTTATTATCCGTCTGTATATCAAAAAACCGTATCTGGAAAACCCAAGAAAACTGAGCATTTTTGGATTAATACAGAAGCAGAGACTAATGAAGAGATTAAAAGAAAAAACACAATAAAACTCAAAGTGAAAAAAGTAGTAAAAAAAGTCTCATTTAAAGAAAAAATAAATGAATTTGATGTTTTTTCTGATATTGAGCTTACAGAAGAATTTAAGTAAGAATTTATTTTTTTTTGCCAAGAAATGCCAAGAAATGTCAAAAATGCCACAAAATGCCAAATAAAATGCCAGAAAATGCCAAATAAAATTAATAGTTTGGCATTTTGTAAAATACAGTAAGACAGTTAGTTATCAGCTTATTTTAAAAAATGCCAAATATTTGAACAACTATTAGGTAGCAAGCAAGAAAGAAGAAAGAAAAAAGAAATTATAATAATATATTACACGGATTATAGTTTGTCTTTATTGAAACTTTTGTTTCAATATTTTCGCAATTTTTATATATCTAATCTGTGTAGTTTTTAATTAGAAATATTAACGAAAAAATAAAAGAAATGACAAAAGAATATTTAAAAAGAGCTGTTTTATTAAACGATGCTATAGACAAGTTAAAAGACAAGTTATCATTCTATGAAGGGAAAAAAAAAGATTATAAGAATACCGGAAAGCTCGTTCCAGACAGCTATGGAATTTTTGGAAGTAAAAATGATGATTTAATATCAGATTACGTTTTAATTGAGGTAATCAATAAAAAAATTTTCGAATTGAAAAAACACATAAAAGAGAAGGAGGAAGAGTTTTCCAATTTATAAATAAATTCTGTAAACAATGGATAAATACAAAGGAATAGATATAACTAAAAAAAGTAGTAATTGATGCTGCCTTTTTGATTTTAGAATTTATGAATTATGAATTTTTCAAATCAAAAAAGGAATTAGATAAAAAAGTTAATACTAAATTTTTAATACAATAAAAAAAATTTTAATGAAAACTATAGAATTTATTGTCAAAAGAAAAGAACAAAAACAAATAGAAAAAATACATGATATAGCCAGAGAAATAGAAATTGAACTTTGGGCTATAGAGGGTGAAGATGCAATTTTCCCTAAAGTAATTAAAGGCACTCAGAATATTAAATATGATGAGAGAAGATCAGGTTATGCTAAATGTGATTTAATAACTTGGAGTGTACCATCATATACAATTATTTGGTATGATAAGGATACTAAAAAATATACCTTTTTAGATTTAGCAACAATTTTAGAATTTAAAAGACCTGTTATTTCTATTAATTTTCCTGAAATACTATATAAAAGGAAATTAATAACCAAAGAAGAAAAAGAAAGAATATGTGATGCGTTTGAATTATAATATTGGAAGCGATGACAACACAATAAAATAAATGCAGCTCACTGATTAATTTCAGTGGGTTTTCTTTTGTCTAAAAAAACAATAAATTATTTTATGGAGGTTAAGTTTATTCTATTTCTTTTGGCACTTTGACATTTTTATATAAAAAAAGCTTGTAATTAATTGTTTTATAGTTATTTATAAAAAAGCCAAACTATTAATTTATTTGGCATTTGTTTGGCATTTGTTTGGCATTTGTTTGGCATTTGTTTGGCATTTTCCATTTTTTTCATTATCTTTACGAATTATAACAAAATAAAAAAATAATTTTATGCCTTCCCGAATATCAATAAGTTTTTCAATACCTTCATATTTAAAACAATTCTTAATTTATGAATCTGATCATAAAGAATATAAAAAAAGCGGTATCTTAGTTTTTCCCAAGCGTCATCAATACAATTTATTATTGAGAAATATTTTAACAAATCGTCGTGATTGTTTTAATTCATTTGAAAATAAATATGATTCCGTAGTTAAAATCAAATTGCCTTTTAACAGCTATAAAGATGTTTACTTTTATAATATGGTAAGTGTAAAGAATCGCGCTTATTTTATAAAAGAAATACGTCTTGATTTCGAATATGCTTATGTAAAGTACATTAGAGATGCTGTTTTATACAAAAAAATGCAAAGAAAGCTAGCAACAGAAATGTTCTTAGACAAGTATGGAATAGATGAGGATATGCTAAAATATGGTAGTATGTACCGAAAATACACACGTTATCAAAAAAGAGAGCGTCTAACTCTTTGACAATCAATACTTACTCATTTAAAACATTTTATTGTCCGTTATGTTAACCAAATTAAGCCAAGAATTTAGCAATTTGTCTGGAATTAACAGTATTCAGTTGATTCCCGAATTCAATGTTCTTAAAATAGGCGATGTCATTGCTGGTCAAATTTATGAGTTTGAGGTTTACGATTTGTCAGAGTGTATTGATCTTGATATTGTATCTTATAAAACTTCTTTTTCTGAGGTTCAGCGAGCCGTAGATCATTTTGATTATAATCTTAAATTTTACATTTCTAAGGATACTTTATCTTTACGAAATGCTATTTCAAAATTGTCATCATTAAATTATCTTTTAATTGTTACCGATAACAATTTAGAAAAAAGGTTAATAGGCGATACTGAAAGCAAAGTACTTTTTGTTACTAAGTTAGTCAAGGATAAAATAACAGGTCTGAATGCTTATGAAATTTCAGTTTCTTGGCAAAGTGTTTTTCGTGCTGCATTTATAGTAGATGAGCTTGTTGGAGATGATGGTACAATATCTAATAATTTAATAATAATGTTGAATGAAATAGTACAGATTTCTCAAGAGAATATAAATAATGGATATATATATATATGTCAAGATAATGAAATAGAAAATCCGGAGCCTGTAAATGTTTCTGTTTATCATAATGGTCTTAAGGAATATGAAAGCAAATTTTATTCAATAGAAGGTAATAAAATAGTTTTTAAAGAACCAAATAGAGATTTACATGTAGGATTAGAATTGGAAATTAATTATAGTTTATAAATTAACACTTAATACAAATTAAAAATGGCATTAAATCAAATTGATCCGATATTACAAATTCGGAAAGATCCAAGTAGTGAATTACAAGAATTAATTCTTGAAATAGATAACACTATTATCGGAGAAGGTAAATACCATATTCAAAATGAATCTGGAGTGGACGGCGCAGAATTAAAGATAAAAGCTGTTTATGTAAATGGAATTAGAGAGCACAGATCTGATTTTTATACAGTCGCAAACGAAGAAATTGTCTTTGAAGAACCAACAAAAGACTTGAAAGAAGGGATGAAAATAATGATAGAGTACTATTACTAGTTTTTTTTGCAGAGTTCCATTTTTGATAAATGGGACTTTTTTATTACTGTCCTTTCGCTTCGTTATATATCATTGCAATTTTGTAGTCTCAAAAAATATAAAAATATGGCGTTAGAGTTTAGTTATAATGTAGCGGATGCGAAGACAGTAAATTTACACCTTTTTGGTGCTGTTGGTTTTGATGAAGCATATTGGGAAGAAGGAACGAACAATACGGCTTTTGAGTTTACAAAATTGATAAATAAATTTAGCAAGACTCATAAGCGTATAAATTTGCATATTAATAGTCCAGGCGGTCGTATATCTGATGGTCTTGCAATTTATAATGCTTTAATAAAATCGAATGCCGAAGTTCATACGTATAATGCTGGATTGGTTGGTAGTATGGCAGCTATACTAATACTTGCTGGAATTACACATTTTCCGAAGACTTCTGTTTTTCATTTGCATAGAGCTTCTTCGGGTGGCGGAGGCAATATTAATGATTTACAAGAAGTAATAAAGGCACTTGAAACTTTTGAAACTGTATTGCAACAAGCAATTTCAGATAAAACAGGACTTGCAATTTCAGAAATTAAAAAGAAATGGTTCGATGGCAAAGATCATTATATGACCGCAACAGAAGCTAATGAGTTCGGTTTTGTTGATGTCTTTGATGAAAATACAAAAGTTTATCCGCCAGCCACAATTGCAAATCTAAAAAATATGAACCGGGAAGAAATTTACAATCTTTATAGTAAAAAAGGCAAAAAAAAGAATGTTACATTTAAAGATATGATAGCTAACGGAATAGAGCTTTTTTTTAATAAAGAAGACAATCCGAAAAAAAAAATAAAAAAACCAAAAGAAAAAATAAAAATGGCAAATACAGCAGTATTTAAAAGTGCAATAGCACTATGTTTAGCATTGGAAATCTCGGCATTTCAATTAAACGATGAAGGTGATGCATATCTTTCACCCGATGAATTAATGATTTTAAACCAAGCACTGTCAAGCGCAGAAAGAAAAGCTACTAATTTAGAATCGAAATTAGAAGCTGAGCGTACAGTAAAAGCAGATATGGAGGCGAAAATAAAAGTATTAGAAGCAAAGATAAAAAACACTCCAAATGACAAAGGAGTAAATCCGAAAAATAATGATGGTGATGGCGGCGATGGTGGAAAAGGAGCTAATATTGAGATAACTAATAAAATGAGCGATGAAATAGAAAAGCATATGAAAGATTTTTTTTAATTTTTTGTCTCTCTAATATTCTGATAATTTACAAAAAAAAACTAACCAAATATATAACAAAAAAAAATGGCTGACTTAACTACTCCTATTAATATAGAAGTAATAAATAAAACCGCAAATGACAAACAGGCATATATTGCATTGCTGATAATGAAAAATGTCTATAAAGTGTTTAAAGACTTGTCGCCTGAACTAAATGTTCAATCAACTCGTCCTTTATATACTTTTAAAGAAGACGAAATACTGCAACCTTACGATGCTAACCTTGCAGAATCAAAAAAGCTTGGGGTTATCAGCAAAAGGACTTTGTCGGTAGATCTTGGTATGATTTATATTAGTGATGAAATAGAACGTTACAGGAATACTTTTATGCACTTTATAGAAATGAAAGATTATACTTCTGCAAAATTACCATTTGCAATTTGGTATTTGACTGTAATAACAAAAATAGGTTTAAAAGATTTATATAAATTACCATGGCAAGGCGTTAAATCTTCAGGGACGACAACAAAAGATATAACCGATGGTTATTTGAAAATAATAGCTGATGAAATCACTGCTAATAATATTAGTACAGATAAAGGAAATCTTTATACAGTATCTGGTGCTGATTATACAGAAGAATCTATTATTACAGAATTAAAAAACCAATTTGCTTTATTTCCTCAGGAAACTCAAGAAGAAGGTGTTACGATTTTTATACCTTATAGGTATAAACAAATGTACAAAGAATGTTTTAAGACCGAATATGACAATGTTACTGACGGCGATGTACCTACATCCTATCTTGATGGGACGGATAAAAAAGCTAAATTTGTTTGGACATCCGCAATTGGAACAAGCAAACGAGTTACAATGGTAGCTCCAAAAGTACTAAAATATGGAACGAATCGGAAAGGCGAAGAGTTCGGAAAAATTGTTGTTTTTCACCCAGGTGCAAAGCCAACGTTAATTGCAGCATTTAACAAAATTGTAATTGGTTTTCAAATAAGAACTCTTGACAATCGAGCATTTAACACGAACAACTTAGCATAATAAAAAATGCAAGTTTGTATAATACTAATATTTCAAATACAAAAAAACAACATGGCTGGAATTAATTATTCTGATATAGAAAACAAAGTTGCCGAAATCGGTAATATAGGAGGTATAGGAACAATCGTTTATGTTGCTCCGCGTTCTCATTTTGAAACACTTGCTACGAAACCGCTTGAGAGTGCAAATAATAGATCTCTTTCAAGTATGAATAAATTGTCGGTAGGAACAGACAAATTGTTTTCCGGCAAAAAACTTATTTTAATATATTCTACTCCAGAGAAAGGAAGTTTGGTTGCTGAACGTCAAGGAGAAATAGATGGGATATCCCATAAAATTGTTTTATCATTATTTAATCCTGGATTGACAGATGAGGGCTTGTCTCTTATGATGTTTCCAAATCAAAGTTGGATTTTCTATGTTCAAACGGGAAATAAAATGTTTCGAGTTGGGAATGAAGCATTTCCAGCTAAAATGTCTTCTGAAGGAAGTATCACTACTGGCGATAAAACAGCTTCATTAAAAGGTATTGCGATGAGTTTTTTCTCTTATGAAGTGGGTTTTGCTGGCGAAGTTGAAGATATTGATGCAGTTCTTGCAATGTATGCAACAGAAGCTGAATAAAATTATTAAATAGAGCTTTTTATTCTTTTTTTATTAAAAAATATATTTATTTTTATAGTTTGCTATGTCTTAACATGTTTAAGGCATAGTTTTTTTTATTTTTATAAATTATACATATTATGCTAGATTTACACAAAAAAATAAAGATTTTAATAGAACAGAAAGAACCGTTATTTTACGAGGCTCTTGAACTTTATGAGTTACATCCGAAATCAAAAAAGCGGTTCGCTAAAATATGTAGGAAGCGATTTAAAAAAGAAGCTTCACATAAAAAAATTATATATCTTTTAGAAGGATGTATAGGAACAGCACACAGTGGAAAGCAAACTGTGTTAGAAAGGTTATCTAAAAAAAAAGAGGATCAAACAGTTTTAGAAGTTCCGAAAAAAGCAATAGAAAAATTTAAGTATGCTACTGCTATAAAAGATTTGCCAAACGAATTGAAAGCGATGGTGATAGAAAAAGGTATGTTGTATAACAAAAGTGATAAAAATAAAAAGCAACTTGCCGCAATAGGAACAAAAAATGATGTTGATTCTATTAGTAAACGAAAAGAAATAAGAGATATACTGAAGTCTTCTTTTGATAGGATTAAAGAAATTCATTCTATTTTGCAAAATTATGAAAAAACAAAAACAATTGACGTTTCATTACAGGATAAAGAAGATGATTATACTGATGAAGAAGATGATTATACTGATGAAGAAGATGAGCTTGAGAAACAATTTGCTTATGGAAAAATGACTTTTGATGAGCGGAAACTTTTGCTACGAAAGTGTCAATCGAATCTAAAAAAACAAACAGCTCGTATAACAATATCCAAAAAAGCAGTAACCAGAGAGCGTAACCAAGCGAAAGCTATACAAACTCAGGCAATGATTGATTTTCTAAATCATTATTTTAAGAATAATGCAAAAAACAAATAATGTTATTTGATATAAATGAAAAGTCAAAAGAGGGGAAAGATATAAGAACAAGTTTTTTTACTAATAATCATAAAGCTATTTATATTAGTTCACAAGACGAATATTTGCATAAGAAGTTAAAAAACACCGATTTATCAAATAATAATGATGCTATTCATTTTAAAAGTGATGGCAGATTTGGTTTACACGATCTTATTATTTTTTATGCTCATCGAATAGAAAAAGCTAATTGTATAGTTTCGAGTTTTAATATTTCGTCTGAAGCGGCTCGTAAATTTATAAGAGTATCAGATTTGGGTTTTTTTTATTCTTTAAAGTTTATTCTGAATATTCAAAAGAGGCATAATTTTAAAAAAGCCTTAAATATTCTTAATAGAAGGTTTCCAATTCATTTTATGCGAATACATGCAAAAGTAGCTGTAATTTGGAATGGAAAATATAATATTACAATAATAACATCAGGAAATTTGAGTAGCAACCAAAATGAGGAGCGCGGAATTATATTTTTTGACAAAAAAACATTTGATTTTGATTATAAAAAAATGAATGATGTATTCAAAACGACCTGAAATAGAAAAATTAGCAAACAAATTAATGCTTCCTTTTGATATAGCAATTATAATCGGAGAAGAGCCTTCTGTATTAGTAAAAGAAATAAATGATAGTTCTTCTGATGTAAGTGATTCTTTTTATAGAGGATATTTAAAAAGGAAAGTAGAAATACATAATGCAATTTTCCCAGATGAAGTTGTAGATATAGAATTGATGGAGTTTCACGTTTCATGGTTAAAAGAATTTGAGGAAAAATTAGAAATTCAGCTTTATGAGTAAACCAGCCATAATTGAAGTAACTTTTGATAAAATTCGTAATTTTGTTGATAATCCAGATGCTCCGGAGTTGACGGGAAGCGAAAAAACAATCTTAGAAAGGTTGGACTTTGCTTACGATCAATTAAAATATAATACGACAGTAGCTGTTGTAAATAGGTTGATGCGAAAATATGAAATCAAACGTTCTCAAGCATATATTGATATTAGAAATTGTAAAAGAATTTTTAATCCAATACATAGAAGGGATACAGAATGGTTGCGAAATTTTATAGTAGAAGATGCAGTGAAACAGTTAAATATAGCTCAGAAGAATCGTAATCATAAAGCATGGCAACTAGCAAGGAAAGATTTGATAACGATTTATGGAATAGATAAAAAAGATGATGAAGCTATTGATCCTACATTATTAGGACATAACAATTATTTTATAAATATAAATGTTGGCGACAATGAACGCAAAAAAATAGATTATGATATGTTACATAAGTTGCCTGTAAATAAACGTCATAAGCTTACAGATTTTTTATATCCAGAATTAGAATCAGAAGTTGAAGCGGAAAAAATAATGAACTCATAAATGAATAAAAGTCTATCATTTAATGCTTTTCAGACGGCTATTTCTATGTTACAGCCGAAAAGGAATTTTATTGTTTCAGGACGAGGTTTTGGAAAGTCAACGTATTTGGGACATAAGATACATGAAATTGTTACTTATTTGCCAGGTGCATCTGGTGTTATTGCAGCCAAAACATTTACTCATGTACTTACCTCAATACTTCCTTCTGCTTTTGCACATTTAGAGCGTATGGGGTATATTCGTGGCATTCATTATGTTATTGGTGTGTCTCCTCCGAAAAAATGGAAGTTACCATATCAACCTCCTGTTCGGAATTTTCAAAATTATATAACTTTTCGTAATCCGAAGCGTTCTACTGGTTTTTTTCTTGTTTCACAGGATAGGGAAGGTTCTGGACGTGGGCCCAACACAGACTTTTTATTGACGGATGAAACACTTCGTCTTTGTAAAAAGAAATTAGATAAAGAATTACGTCCAACAATACGTGCAAACAAAGATAAGTTTAAACACATTTCATGGCATCTTGGTGAGCATCATTCTACTTCTATGCCTTATTCAAATGATGCGAAATGGATATTAGAAGAAGGAAACTATTATTTAAAAGAATATAATATTGATTATTTTTCTTTGTGGAAGCGAGTAGTCAAAATGCAGGTTGAATTACTTGATATTACAAATGTAAATGATTTTCGTTTGCAATGGAACGAAATTCAACGTTTACGCAAACAAATGAGGCCGCTTTTGAGTAAAGATGGTACTACTTTGTTTACGTTGTCGAATGCTTTTGATAATATAGAAAATCTAGGTTTGTCATATATAAAAAATCAACGGAAGACTTTACCGTCTATTATATTTCTTGTTGAGATAATGAATGCTTTGATGTCTATGACTGATGATCCTTATTATACATTAAATGACGATTTACATATTTATTATGATTCTTTTAATGAGAATTATTCTTATGGTATTGCTGTAAATACAAATTATAATTTTGCTGATGTAGGTAGCATAAATTCTAATTTTCTTAATCGTAAATATTATAATCCGAAATTGCCAATTCATCTTTTCTTTGATTGGGGAGGGACGATTTCTTTTTGTTTGGCCGCTCAATTTAGTAAGACTGATAATACACTTTACATTATAAAAGAGTTTTATGAATTACCGGGACACGGTGATATGAGTAAAAACCTAATGAAACAGGTTGTTCTTTTTTTTGAATCACACTTTACTAAAAGAATAATCTTTGTTCGTGATTCTTATGGTGATAACAGTAGTCATTCTATACAGTCCAGTAAGACAATAAATGAGAGTGCAATAAGTAAGTTACGTTCCAGCAAATGGAATGTTGCAATAGAACGTCATAAATATAAAGAGCCACCTTACTTTGAGAAGTGGCAAGTAATGCAGAAGGTGATGAATGTAAAAGATAATACTTGTTTTAACTTAAAAATAGATGGAAATAATTGTAAATATCTGTTAATAGCAATGCGGATAACAAAGTCAAAGCAAGTTGGTAATGAATTTAAGAAAGACAAAAGATTAGAACGCAAAACTGGTGCCGACCAACGAGAAGCGACACACTCTACAGACGCATTAGATAAAGGTTGCTATTGGTTACATTCAAATATTAAAAAAACAAGTTTTAGAGATATATACTTATCAAAATAAAAAAAAGGAGTCGAAATGGACTCCTTTTTTTTTATTTTTATGTCATTTCGACTCCTCCGATGAGTCCAAACTTGCCAATAGTTTTAAATCTATGTTTTTTTATAAATTTGTCAAATTTTTTTTTCTTTTTTGTTAAATTTAGTCCATTTGAAAAAACATTTTCTATTTCAATAAAATAGTCATCTTGTTCTCCTGTGTAATTTCCTTCACCTATTTTAAAATAATTAAAACCATATGTGAACTTTTTTTCAAAAAAGTTACCTAAAAACTCATCAAAAGATTCATTTTCTTCGTATCCTTTTGGTATTTCATCTTTGTTTTTAAAATCAACATATTTAATTTGTTGACCAATACCGTAATGTCCTATTGCCATTTTTGTAAATTTTAAAATTAATAAATTGTAAAAAAATAATGTAATTGTTAAGTTCAAACTTATATATTTACGAGCTATGCCATAGTATAACTAATAAGTTTGGTTCGAAAAAGGAAAAATTTTCAGAACGCCTTTTTTTGTAACTGCCTGATAATCAGGTAGTTAGCAATATTGCTAATTTACTATTTTTGAAATGTTAATTTTTCGTTTTTAATAATACAATTAACAAGGTGATTACAAGTGGCTTGTTTTAAATTTTCATTTAAATTAGATTCAAAATTAATAATATAATAATATTTTCCAAGTAATTCAGTTTTCATCGCTTCTGGTAAATAAATATCAAAATCTTCTATTTTTTTAAGCGGTCCCACTTTAAAAAAATCAACAGCGAATTTTGGCTCCTGTAAATGATGAATTTTATTATTAATAATAATAAAGTCTAATTTTTCGGCTTTAGAATTAATATTAAACTGAATATTAATTCCTGCTTGTTCATAAATTTTAATGATTTCCTCAGTTTTCTTTGTAACTTTCGCTTTAAGAGAAGTATGACAAATACCTACTTCTCTGGCAATATCTTTGAGTTGAATACCTCTAAATTTAGCGGTTCTTTTTAATATCTTGAATGGATCCATTGTAATTTTTTTTTAATAAATATTGATAAATTAGAATTATAAAAAAATGCGAAAAGACAATAATTAAAATTATTGCCTTTTCGCTCTATTATATGATGATTTTATGTAAAAACATTAGGAAAAAAGGGTTTTTTCTTTTATTTCTTTTTTTAAGCTTGCTATTTTTATTTCTGTTTCTTTTATTGTAAATTCAAAGAATTTCTTTACATAAAATGGGTTTTGCGATTTAATTAGTATGCGTCGATCTATTTCTTCTCCGTTATAGTTATTAAAATTTCGTTCAATTAATACTACTGCAAACGGATTTCGCATAGGGTCGTTAAAATGCTTATTATGTTTAATTTGTGCATTTTTAAGGGTGTCGTTTGTTTCTTGAAATTGATTTAAATCAATTATTAGATTTTGTTTTTCATTGAAGATTCTATTTGCTTCTTCTATCGTCAGAGTGTCTCTTTTTTTTATCTGTTCTTTTAACTCCAGATTCTCGTTTTTTAATTCTTCAAAACGGCGGTTGAGTTTTGCCATTTCTTTTAAGATAGCGTCATTACTATTATTCTCTTCTTTTTCTTTAGTAATATCAACAATATTATCAATAATTTCGTTGTCTGCATTGTTATCGCTTCCTGTTGCTCCAGCTATCATAATATTAGCCTTGTTCTCTTCTTGCCTTCTCTGTTCCAAAAGTATTTTCTTATACTCTTCCACATCTTCAAAACCTTCTTCGTCTACTCGCTGATTAAATTCTTCTTCTGTTAAGGTTACTGTCTTCCACATTTCTGTCTCAGGATATGTAGCTATGTATAAATTTGCATTTTCCTGATAAATAAATGCTGTGTTGTCATTCAAAAAATAACATTCCATGTTTGTAAATTTTAAAATTAATAAATAATTATTATAAAATAGCCGTGTGCCTACGGCTGTATTATTGAAATAAAAATAAATAATATTTGCATATTAAAAAATAAGTTCTATTTTTGCATTTGGGTTTGTAAATACCCAAAATTAATAGATATAAGCGTTTTGGTGTGCCTTGCTAAGACGCTTATTTTTTCAACTTTATATTTAATACATTAAATATTTTTTCTATATTCTCGCCTTGTAAATCTGTTTTTTTATCTAAATATTTTTTTAATTGTGTTTGTTGCAAACCACTATCTTTTGCAAGTTTATAAATAGATATAGATTTTAAATTAATTTCTTTGTTGATTGTATCTCTAAACATATAAAAAATTGTTTGTATTATTTTTAATAAATGAATACATAAAAGTACATATAAAATATTACACTACCAAATTTA
>JAOZMB010000112.1:10189-11527 GCA_029934515.1 Bacteroidales bacterium | reverse complement strand
TAATTTTATTGTTTTAATATCGTGAACACCAGCGAGGATGACAGAATGAAAAGTAAAATCCTCATTTCTATTTCTCATAAGATATTTATCGCGCAGTGTTCCGAGGAAGCTTAGAAAAATTTGACTATTTAATGATTTATCAACTTCATCTATAATTAGAACTATTTTTTTATTTTTATTTTTATTAAATTCTGAGATAAAATCAGATAAAGTATCAAAATTTATCATTTTTTTTGATGCTTCGCGAAATTCTTCTGCAATTTTTTTATTCCTTCTTTTTGTTTTATAATATAAATTCATTAAAAAACCTTTGGCAAAAGAATTTTCATTTTTATAAATATTGTTGCCAACTCCTTCGAAACTCGTTTCAATAAGCAAATAATCGTCTCTTTTTTTAAGAATCTTACTTATTAAATTAATTGTTGTTGTCTTGCCAAATTGCCTACCACCGAGAATAGAAAAATATTTTCCTCGTTCTATTAAAGTTGAAAATATCTCGTCCATCTGCGGTGTTGTATCCGCCATATAGTGCATGTTGGGTACGCACAAACCTGTTTCATTAAATTCTCTATTCATAATTTTTATTTTTTATATTTATGATTAATATATTTTATCTACTCAAAGATGTATATAAGTTATTAATTAATAGTTATATAAGGTTTTATTTTTTTGAACATAGTTCTTGAAATAACTTTTCTTTTTCTTAGTTCTTCGATATTTTTGAATGGTCCTTTTTTTGATTTAGAATCAATTATATCTTCTGCATTTATCCATTTAATGTATGGATGTTTGGCTAATTCTTTTTTTTCTGCAAAATTTATTCTTATCTTTTTTATTTTTATTTTATCAATAATTATATTATCAGAAATCTTATTATAATATTTTTCTTTCATTCCATAAATCTCAAGAAGTTGTTCTTTTTTATGATAACCGCCAAGTAATTCACGATATTTTACAATTCTTTTGGCGTTGTACTTCCAAAAACCACCAAGTGCAATAAAATCAGATTCGTTAAGTGTGTTTATATCAACCTGAATATTTATTTTATCAACTTCCGTGATTTCATTGTTCTTGTTGTTATCAAATATAATATATTCTTTAACAGCTTCGTATTGTTTTTCTTTTATTCCGTATATTTTTTTCAGGTCTATTTTTTTATAAAACTTACCACCATTATTTCTATAATTTTGAATTACAGAAATTTGTTTATCTGAAAAACCAAGTGCAGATAACTCTTTTTTGTTGACTAAATTAGGATTGAAATGAAATAGAGAATCTGGAATAAAATCATCAGTTTCAGAATATTCTTCATATTTTTTTTTGCGAAATTGTTGAAGT
>JAOZMB010000112.1:0-10179 GCA_029934515.1 Bacteroidales bacterium | reverse complement strand
TAAGATAATTGCTATACTCAGTCAATTTTATATATGGTTTTATTATTTCAAATTGCTTGTTTCTGATACCGTATATTTTTCTAAAATCATCTTTATCATAAAACTTTCCTCCTTTCGAAATGTAATTTGTTACAGTTTTAATTTGCTTATCGCTGAGTCCTAATTTTTTCCATTGCTCAGCTTTTATAGTATTCGGATTGAACTCAAACAAACTAAGAGTATCGTATCGTTTGATAATATATTTATCGAGTCTGCTTTGATGACTGATTTGTTTTTTTGTTGTTAATGAAGCTTCAAACTCAGAAATCTCTTTTTCAAAATTTGTAAAATCATGTTTATCAATATGAACAAAATATTTTATCGTAAAAGTAATAAAACTCAATAGAAGCAAAATAATAACAAGAACAATTATGCCATGTTGTTCACCTTTTGTGAACATAAAAAGATTTTTTAACTGTTCTTTACGAGACATTTGTTAATAATTTTTAATTGTTAAAAATATTTATTAGTAAAAAAAACAGATACAAAGATACAAATAATAATTGAAAAAAAATAAAATAAATAAAAAATTTGAGTAAAATATAAATGTTAAATTGACTTTAACTTATAACAAATTAATTTGATTTTGGTTTTGATTTTCCTTTATCTTCTATTGTTTTTTCAAATTCAATTTCAATTTTTGATTTCTTCTTCTCCTTGAATGTTTTTTCTTTTATAACAATTATTTCGTCACGATTATGATAGCTGAAATTAGTAACAACCTTTCCTTTTACTGTAATATTATCTTCAAAAATAGGTATCCTGTTTTGGGTAATAACAGTTATATGTTTCCCCGAAAAGTCTTTAATTGTAAAAATTTTAATATCATTTAACTGCATAGAACTTCTTATCATTCCTTTAACTTTTACATTTTTTCCATGATATTTTTCAGGATTTTCTATTATACTCTTAATACTTGTTTTACAGGAACTTAATAAAATAAATATAATAAAAACTGGCACGAGAATATTAATTTTTGACATTTCTTTTTTTTTATTAAAAAATTTATATATACTTAAAGTCTTAATAGCTTCAAACCTATTTTAAACATTCTTTTTTTATAAACAAACAAAAATATAAATAAAATGAATACAAAAATATTAATTAAAATTGTAATTTTTTTATTATTGTCAATTTTTATTCAGTCAATATCTGCTCAGAATGATATTTATTTAAAGAAGATTTTGAATAATTATAAAACAATGGATTCTTATATTCACCGTCAAAAAGTTTTTGTGCATACAGATAAAAATAAATATTCACCAAGCGAAAGTATAATGTTAAAGGCTTATGTATTAAATACTTTAAATATACCTGACAGTTTTAGTTCAATACTTCGTGTTGAAATTTTAGACCCATCGAATAAATTACTTTTTGAACAAAATCTAAAAATAATTGATGGAAAATGTGTCGGCGATTTTAAATTGCCAGATGATATTCACGGTGGAAATTATTCGCTCAGAGCATATACAAATTTTATGAAAAATTTTGAACCAGAAAAAATATTTATTAAACCTATAATTATTCAAAATGATAATGTATTTTTTTATAAACAGGAGCTGTTCGATAAAAAGAAAAAAAATAGAAGAAAAAAATCGAAAAAAATCAAATTTAATTTTTTACCAGAAGGAGGTGTTTTAACAGCTGGATTTAAAAATAAAATCAATTTTTATGCTGGAGACTCGCCAAATAAAAACCTCGAAGTTAAAGGACGTATTATTGATAAAGATAAAAATTTGATTGTTGATTTTGATAGTAAGAACGGAAACGGTTATTTTTATTTTACTCCTCAAACAGGACATAAATATACTGCCGAAGTTATTGTTGCTAAACAAAAAATAAAAATAAAATTGCCTAAAATAAGTAACGCCAATCATCGTCTATATTTACAAAATGTCGATGATAAAAATTATAAGTTTTGTATAGAAAATAATTTATCTAACTCTGATGATAAATTTGCAAAGACAGTTGTTTTGATTGCAAGGATACCAGGCAAAATTTTATTTGGAAAACAAATACTTTGTGATATTAAATCAAAAATAATAGTTGTAGAAAAAAAAAACCTTCCAGCAGGAATAATAAATTTTATACTTCTCAATGCCTCAGGAAATAAAATAGCTGAACGTTTTGTTTACAATGATAATGAAAATAAAATTATAATAAAATCAAAAAAAAAAAATATCGGAGACAGTATTTTAATAAATCTTTCGTTATCAGGTGAAAATATAAATACAACACAAAATAATTTATCTGTTTCGGTAACTACAAAACATGATTCTGCTTATAAATTTAATGAAAATATAAAACTGTATTCCGAAATAACATCTCGAACAAATGAGAGTCCAGAGTTTGTTTACAATTTTATAGAAAAAAATAATGATTTCGATTTACTTGTAGATAAGCTTAAAATAAATGATAATCAAGAAAAAATAATCGAAAAAAATAACCTTAAATATAATGTACAAAAAAGTTTTTCATTATCAGGAAAAGTAACAAAACAGATGCTGGAAATTCCTGCATCTCACAAAAAAATAACGCTATATGTGCTAAACAAACACAACGACCGTTACACAACTTTAACAAATAAAAATGGAAATTTTATTTTTAAAAACCTTGAATATAACGATACAATAGAAATTATGCTTGAGACTCTTAACGAAAAAATGAAAAAAGCATATATCATTGATATTGACAAATATGAGGAGTTTATAACACCTGAAATAAATATTTATAATCTTAAAACAGAAATCGAAAACTTAAAAAAAGGAAGAAAATATTATAAAAAAAATTATAATTATGTACAACAAAAAGATTCCCTGAGACACGAAGATGGCAGACTACATTCTTATGTAGACCAAACAATTTACATGAAAGATATATCGGCAAATGCTTATACAGATGTGATGCAGTTATTACAGGCTTATGTTCCGGGAATTTCAAAATATAGTATGTCGGTTCTTCGTGGAATTACCAGTATTAATTTAAGTTCTGAACCGCTTTATTTAATGGACGGAGTTCCAACTGACAAATCTTTTATGTCGTCCATGACTCCAGATAATATTGAGAGAATAGAAATACTAAAAAATCCAGGGAATACAGCTATTTACGGTTCACGAGGAGCAAATGGAGTAGTAGCTGTTTATTCTAAAAAAGGAAGAAATACAATACTTGGCGAGTTGAAAATAAAAATGCTTGGCTACCACACACCCAATAAATTCGTTTTCGATACAAATAAAAAAAGAACAAATCGTGAAACAACTTTATACTGGAACCCGCAATTAAAAATAGACAAAAAAGGTCAAGCATCATTCAAATTTAAAGTCCCAAAAGAATGTGAAAATTACAGTATTATTATTCAAGGTATAAGTAATGACGGCACACCAATATATTTTGTAAAACATTATAAAATTAGATAATATTAAAAAGCGTTAGTTTATATAAAATAAAAAACCTTTAATTTTTTATTTGGCATATTACTTGTTAATTCAGTTACATTATATGTTATAATAAAAAAACTCTCGTTGTTTATGTGTTTGTAAATCAATAGTATATTAAATATTTAGAAATAAAAACTATTTTATTTAACAAACATTTTGTCAGCTTATAAGTTTCTTTTTATATATAAAATAAAGAAAAAACGACATTTTGTCATAAAAAAGTTAATATAATGATGATTAAAAATAGTTCAAGTTTTGAAAATATTATTTTAAAAACAGATGAAACATTTAAAGATTTTGAAACAATAATTTCTGATATCGAAGAATTGCCTTTTGATGAAGATGATAAATTCCCAGATGTTATTCCTATACTTCCACTCAGGAATACTGTTCTTTTCCCTGGTGTTGTAATACCAATTTCGTTAGGCAGAAAGAAATCATTAAAACTTATAAAATCAATTTTTAACAAAAAAGGTTATCTCGGCATTATCAGTCAGAGAAATTCAGATATAGATAAACCAAATTTTGAAGATATTTATAAAAAAGGAACTTTGGCAAAAGTAATGAAAATCTTTAATCTACCTGATGGAACAAAAACAGCAGTTATTGAAGGTATTAAAAGATTTGAAATAAATAAAGAAATTACAAATAAACCAAATCTAAAAGTAACTTATAATATATTGCCAGAGTCACTTCCATTAGAAACAGACGATGATTTTGAAGGTATTATTTATTCTATAAGAGAGTTATCAATAAAAATAATAGAGCTTTCCGTTAATATTCCAGACGAGGCGGTATTTGCAATAAAAAATATAGATAGCCCTTCTTTTCTTATTAATTTTGTTGCATCTAACAGCGATATAGAAAGCAAAGAAAAACAAAAATTACATGAAATAGATGACGTAAAAGAACGAGGAACTTTACTCCTAAAACACCTAATAAAAGAAATTCAAAAACTTGAAATAAAAGATAATATTCAAAATAAAGCTAAAACAGAAATGGACCAGCAACAACATGAATATTATCTTAACCAACAACTAAAAGCAATACAAGAAGAACTCGGCGTTTCGGAAAGCACAAGAACAGAACTTAAAGAATTAGAAGAAAAAGCAAAAGGGAAAAAATGGAACAAGGAAACAGAAAAAGTCTTTCAAAAACAAATCGATAGACTAAAACAAATAAACCCAATGTCGCCAGATTATTCATATCAATTAAATTATGTACAAACACTTGTTGAATTGCCTTGGAATGTTTATACAAAAGATAATTTTGACCTCAAAAGAGCACAAGAAATATTAGACAAAGACCACTACGGATTGGAAAAAGTGAAAAATAGAATCATTGAACATCTTGCAGTTTTGAAACTTAAAGGAGACCTAAAATCGCCTATATTGTGTTTATATGGGCCACCCGGAGTAGGAAAAACTTCGCTCGGAAAATCAGTTGCAAATGCGCTGGACAGAAAATATGCAAGAATGTCGCTTGGTGGTTTGCACGATGAAGCCGAAATCAGAGGACACAGAAAAACATATATAGGAGCTATGCCGGGAAGAATAATTCAAAATATTAAAAAAGTTAAATCTTCAAATCCAGTATTTATTCTCGACGAAATTGATAAAGTAGGAAGTGATTTCAGAGGCGACCCGTCATCTGCATTACTCGAAGTCCTTGACCCAGAACAAAATAATACTTTCTATGATAATTATCTTGAAATTGAATATGACCTATCGAAAATACTTTTTATTGCAACTGCAAATTCTTTAAACTCAATAAAACCAGCACTGATAGACAGAATGGAACTTATATCGGTATCCGGATATATTGTGGAAGAAAAAATAAAAATCGCAATTAGTCATCTAATCCCAAGACAGTTAAAAGAACATGGAGTAAAAGCAGAAGAACTAAATTTTAATAAAGATGCAATAGAAGAAATTATAACTAACTATACAAGAGAATCGGGTGTGAGAGCGCTTGATAAAAAAATAGCGGAAACAATTCGTAAAATAGCCAAAAAAATTGCATTAAACGAAGAATATAATAATGTTATTGAAGCAGTTGATATAAATAAACTGCTTGGAAAACCAGACTTCCAGAGAGAAAAATACGAAGGAAATGAATTTGCTGGAGTAGTAACTGGTTTGGCGTGGACTGCATCAGGTGGAACAATACTTTTTATTGAATCGAGCCTCAGTCGTGGAAGTGGTAAACTAACGCTCACTGGAAATCTCGGTGATGTAATGAAAGAGTCGGCGGTCATTGCACTGGAATATATTAAATCGCATGCTGAGGAATTTAATATTGATGAAAAAATATTTAAAAATTACAATATCCATGTACATGTTCCAGAAGGAGCTGTCCCAAAAGATGGACCATCGGCAGGAATTACAATGGCTTGCTCTATGGTATCAATTTATACTCAGCGAAAAATAAAAGAAAAAATTGCACTAACAGGAGAAATTACATTAAGAGGAAAAGTATTACCCGTAGGAGGAATAAAAGAAAAAATTCTTGCCGCCAAAAGAGCTGATATTGAAGAAATTATAATTTCGGAAGATAATAGAAAAGATATAGAAGATATAAAAAATATTTATATTAAAGGACTTAAATTTAATTTTGTTAGAACTATTAATGATGTTCTGAAAATCGCACTATTAGAACAAAAAGTTAAAAACCATAGAAAATTTATTTAGATATTTTTCTCATATATTCCATTTCTTTAAGAAGTGGAATATACAGAGAATCAAATAATTGTTACTTCTTTTTCAATAATTACATTAAACTTCTCAAAGATAGATTCCTGTATTTTTCTTGAATATTCTAATATTTCTTTTCCGTTTGCGCCTTGTCTATTTACAATTACAAGTGCTTGTTTTTCATAAACTCCGACTTTGCCTTCTTTTTTATTTTTCCAATTACACATTTCAATTAATTGTCCAGCGGCAAGTTTTATTTTATTCTCACCGACTTTATACGACACAAGTTTAGGAAACTTTTGGCGAAGAGAATAATATTTATCAATGTCAATAACAGGATTTTTAAAGAAACTACCCACATTTGGGAAATCTTTAATATTAGGAAGTTTCCTTTCTCTAATATTTATTATGGCTTGTCTTATTGATTTTAATCCAATATTTTTAAAGTTTTTTAGTTCATTTTCAATATCTTTATATTCTGTTTTATAATTTTTTTTCTTGGATAATTTAAATATTACATCGGTGATTATATATTTACTTTTAAGTTCGTTTTTAAAAATACTGTCTCTATAATTAAATTTACATTCTTTATTTGAGAACACTTTTTTATTGGCTGATTTTATATTTATTGCTAAGACTTCGTGTATTATATCTTTTGCTTCTACGCCATAAGCTCCAATATTTTGAACTGGACTTGCACCTACTGTTCCAGGTATTAGCGAAAGATTCTCTGACCCACAATAATTATTTGTAACACAGTAAATAACAAAATCATCCCACAATACGCCAGCCGACACACGTATATAAATTTCATTATCATTCTCGGCAACCGTATTTATTCCTTTATTTTGCATATTAATAATAACTCCATCGAAATCATTGATAAACAGAACATTACTGCCACCACCGAGAACAAAAATATTACGATTCTTAACGAAATCAGAGTTGAGAAAATTTATTAAATCGTTTTCTTTTTTACATGGATAAAAAAAACTTGTTTCAATATCAATATTAAAAGTATTGAATTTTTTTAGTGAAAATTTTGACTCTATCATAAATTACCAATTTAATATTTTTACAGTTATTTAATTTAAAAATTAAGCTGGTTTAGCATCGACTTTAATTTTCAAAACAAAATATTTTTGTTCATCATTAATAGGCAAAAAATGATATTCTAACTTATTTCCTGTTTTTCTGGCAATATCAATAAAGCCCAATCCAGCACCACCTTTTTTTGAAACTGACCCATTAATTAACTGTTTTTTATACATCTCTTTCAGTCCAACACGTCCTAATTTATTAACACTGTCTATCGAATTTGTTAATTTTGGTATATTATTAATCGAAATTTCATTAACAGTAATTATATAGTAAACATTATCTTTTTTGCCCAGAATAAAAATCCCCTTAGCAAACTTGACATTGTTAAATAAATGTACAGAATATTTTATCAAATTTTGTAAAATCTCAACAACAGAATGATGAAGCTTTCTTTTAACGGCTCGTGATTCGTTATTAAGTTCTGTCTCGTCACTGGATAAAGAAATAAACATCTTGGTAATTTTATGATTAAATTTTCCAAAATAAACAAGACTAATTCCTTTTTCTTCAAATTCTTTATACAATTCCATTACAGAACCGATAAATCTAATATCAGTTTTTTCCATTGGTAAGCAAATGATTATTTATGTTTCAAAACACAAATGTATAAAAATATATATTTATTTACAAATTTTTTAACTGTTAATTCGCATTTAGGAACGAAAATTAAATAAATTATTTATTGCTATAATTGACTGAATTAATTTATGCTCGTTCTCAATAAGATTATTAAATTGAGCTGTTATAAATAATTCATTATTTTTGCCAAGAATAACACCATAATTTTGCAAAATATTTTCTAAAATTTGTTTTGTATATAGACTATTAATTATTATTCCACTCATAATTAAATCGGCATAAGTAAAGCCGTCATCACTAATTATTATTTTATTATTTTTAGAAATGATATATAGTTGAATATAATCATTATGTATATCAAGAAATGGTGTAGTAATTTCAAGAACTTCTTTTTTGTTCGCAAATTTTCTATTAAAACTATTATTTTTAATCCAGTCTGTTTGTTTATCAATAAAAATATTTTGAGTTATCATAATATAAGATTTTAATTATTTGAAATTTGGTATTTCTACAAAGTTACAAAATTTTAATAAGATTGTGAACATTTTTTTTATTGTATAATTGGTTCTATTTATTCCAAAGTCAGTTATTGGATAAGCAAATTTATCGCCATAACCTTCTTTGTATATGTGTATATGTTCTCCTTTAATAATTTTTCCGTCTGGATTTTTGTGCATTCCACCACTGTCAAATCTTAATAAAACAATTGTTGTTTTATATCGTTTATTTATTGTAAATCTTGTTAAATCGTAACTTCCACGATAAAAATCTATTAAAAATTCTTCATCGTTTTCTATTGAGACAACTTTTCGTGTCCAGTTAGTTGGTGCGGAAGATATTTTTAATATATCTGATGTTAAAAAAATTTTTGGTAATTTTAACAGTTTTTAAAAATCTTGTTGTTTTAACATATTAAATATGGATTGATTACAATTAATTTGTTTAATATTTATAGGATTTAGTTTTTTGGGGTTTCATTTTCTTTGTTTTGCACAAAGTTGTAATCTTGCCAAGCCAGGCGATGAGTGCAACAAAAAAAAACGAAGCCGTAGGCGAGGCTTTTTTTTTATTGTACTCATCGGAAATGTGCTGGTGTCAGTGGTTTTGTAGCATTTTTTTAATGCGAAGCATGAAAAAAATAATACAAAACCACTGACAACCAGTACAATGTTAAGCATATTGTTATGTCATATTAGCTGTTTGTAATGATTTTTTATTTTCATAAACATAATCAATATATTTTTCCATTACGGAAGCTGAAAAATCACTTACAATCCATTTTCTTATAAAATCAAAAGTAACTTGCTCGGCTTCTGGTGTTAATTCAAGACTTATCACAAGTTCTATTGTATCTAAATCATCAGTTTGGAATTTGTTTGTCCATGCTGAAAATTCAACTGTTTCTGTCTCAGGTTCTGTTTGAATTATACGTAAAGCTTTATTTTTGCTCTTTATGAAATAGTTAACTATTGGATTTCCGGTCAATTGTTCTAATCCGTTCACATACTGAGTATTAAGGTACTGCACAGGATTTATTATCTTGTCTTTTTGTAAAAGATATTCTATTTTGGTTTCCCAATAGTTTTTACAAATTTTATATTCTAATTTGTCGGTCAAAAAATTTGGAAATAAATGTGTTTTCATTGTATTTTTTTTAAGTTATTATTTATCAGGCACAAAAGCAATTCCTGTTCTTACTTCAATATCTACACGTTCTCTTGGTGTTCCTTTGACATTGAAAGAATTAAAAGCTGTTGCATTTAATCCACCGTTTTTAGATGCTTGTTCAATGTATTTTTTAGCTTTATCAAAAGCCGTTTTTCTAATTTTTGCTTCATTTTTTGGAATTTTTAATTTTAATTTTTCAAGCATTGTTAAGCCTTCCTTTTTTGTTACAGGCTCGTTTTGCGACCATGCTTCGATGCTTCAAGTTTCTCGCCTTGGGCTTGTATTCGTCCTCTATGTTTCATATTTTGCTATTTTCGTATAAAAATAAATTCCCCGCCTTCATCTCCTGCATTTTGAATTGTTCCAAATTGTGGTTCTGTTGTGCTGTTATTCATTACTGCAATTCTAAAACTTGCGAAAAGTTGGTCGGCCGAAATGTATTTTTCGGTATTTTCATTTAGTCTTTTAACGAGATATTGCAAAAATACACTTTTATCAGGAACTTCTTTTAAATTTCCGCTTGTCATTGCTGTTTTACTCGGTAATTTATACAGCTTGTTTTTTGCATGTTTGCAAATCTGTTTCGGCATAATTAAGCCAGTCTTGTGTTATTGCTTTCATATAATTTTTTTCCGTTGGTTAATATTTCTTTTGAAAAACTG
>JAOZMB010000111.1 GCA_029934515.1 Bacteroidales bacterium | reverse complement strand
AGAATATTTCTATAAAACAAACAATATATTAACATATAAATCTAATAGTTATATTTTTCATAATATTAATTGGAGTGATTATTCTAATTATTGTAATAAAAAACGAGAAATAAGACAATTCAATATGAAAGGAATGTATTATCAATATTTTGTTTATTATTGTTTGAACGATTTTTATTTTTATACCATTCAAATTTCATAGTCATAGTTTTAACATTTAATAAGTAGCACGGTAAGTTTGAATGTATCCAATTTATATTCAAGTTGTAAATAATATAAAAGTCCAAAATATTTTATGATATTTTGAACTTTTTATAAATGGTTTTCAAGAAATTTTTATGTCAATTGTTGGGCTTCTTTTGCCGAAGGTACCTGATACTCTGCATCTCCAAAACCAAGCATCGGATAAAAAACAATACCGAGAAGAAGCAAACCTACCGTAAATCCAGTATCTTTGCCAAAACTTAATGATAATAAATTAGTTACCCAAATAAGAACAATAATATTTGCAATCGGAACAAATATTAAAACTACCCACCATGTCGGTTTGCCTACAATTTCCAATAATATAATAAAATTGTAAATAGGAATTAATGCAGCCCAACCTGGTTTTCCTGCTTTTTCAAAAATTTTCCACATCGAAGCAATCAACAACACAACAATAATTAACGAAAATAATGAACTCATAATATTTATATATTAATATGATACCTACTCTAAACCGGTTTTCGGCAACCCCGTTTTTTTATTTACACAAATATAAACATTTTTTATAACTTGTCAAAAAAAAATAAATAAATAGAATTTTCTGAAAAAAAAATAGTAATATTCAATTCTTATTATAAATAATAATAAGAACATAATAGTTTTATTTTCAATGAATTAATGTTTTATATTTTAGGAATAACATTCCCATTTTTGTTTATTTCGTATAAATATATTTTTTTAATTTTGTTTATAAATAATTCGTTATAAGGAATTTCTATCTTTATATAATTATCTGTAAATCCGAACATTGATTTTTTTATCTTCGTTTTTTCAAAAAGTACTTCCCTTACGGTATTTAAATTTTGCTTATAAAACTTACTATGTTTAATATCAGATAGAAGATGCAATTTTTTGCTTCTTTGATTAATAATTTCTCTTTTTACTTTGTTATTCATCTGTGCAGCTGGTGTTCCGTTGCGTTCAGAATAAGAAAATACATGCAAATATGAAATATCAAGTTCTGATAAAAAATTATATGTTTCATAAAAATCTTCATCTTTTTCGTTCGGAAAACCAACGATAACGTCAACACCAATAAATGAATGAGCTAGCAAAGATTTAATTTTTTCAATTCGATGAGCAAAAAGTTCACGTTTATATCTGCGCTTCATCAGAGATAGTAATTTGTTGCTTCCTGTTTGTAATGGTATGTGGAAATGCGGTAAAAATTTATTTGATTTTGCAACAAATTCAATAATCGCATCGCTGAGTAAATTCGGCTCAATAGATGAAATCCTATATCGTTTGATACCATTTACTTCGTTAAGATGTTCCAGTAGATTGATAAAAGTTTCGCCAGTTGATTTTCCAAAATCACCAATATTTACACCCGTAAGTGTAACTTCTTTATAGCCAAGTTTTGCAATTTTATTAGCTTCGACAATGACTTTTTCAATAGATTGATTCCTACTTTTACCTCTCGCTTTTGGTATTGTGCAATATGTACACGGATAATCGCAACCGTCCTGAATTTTTAGAAATGAACGAGTCCTATCGTCTGATGAATATGCAGAATTATATTGATTTACATTATTAATTTCACAAGAATATATTTTTGGATATTTATTTTTTTCAAATTTTTCAAAATATTTAAAAAAATCAAATTTTTCATTCGTGCCAAGAACAGCATCAACTCCATGTATTTGAGCTATTTTTTCTGATTGCAATTGAGCATAACAACCAGTTATAACAAGAAATGCTTCTGGCGAGTTTTTTTTTGCTTTTTTTATTATTTTTCTACATTTTTTATCTGCAATTCCAGTTACTGTGCATGTATTGACAATAATAATATCTGAGGGTTCACCAAACTTAACTTTTTCAAAACCTTTTTTCGTAAAACTGCGTGCAATAGTTGAGGTCTCCGAAAAATTTAATTTACAGCCAAGTGTATAAAATGATACTTTCATAAATTTATAATTTTTATTATTTGTATTTAATCTTTCGAGAAGTAGTCAAAAGATTGATAAATACCTGTTTCCTGTTTAACAATTTGCATAAGTAGGTCGTTTACCAAACTACTCGCTCCGAAACGAAAATATTTATTGCTCATCCATTCATTTCCAAGAGTTTCGTAGAGCATTACAAGATATTGTATTGCTGTTTTTGAATTAGATATTCCTCCTGCTGGTTTCATTCCTATTTTTTTTCCTGTTTTATAATAAAAATCTTTAATTGCATCAAGCATCACCAGAGTAACAGGCATTGTGGCTGCTGGTTTTATTTTTCCTGTTGATGTTTTTATAAAATCGGCACCTGCTTCCATCGCAATAAAACTTGCCTTTCTAATATCTTCAAGTGTACCCAATTCGCCTGTTTCGAGAATAACTTTTAGATGTTTATCTTTGCAAATTTCTTTTATTAAAGCTATCTCATCAGCGACAAAATTATAATTTCCTCTTATAAACTCTCCACGAGAAATTACCATATCAATTTCATCGGCACCAGCATCAAGAGCGGTTTTTACATCATTAATTTTTACAGACCGATAAGACTGACCGCTTGGAAAACAAGTAGCTGTTGATGCTACATTTATTCCAGATTTTGTTAAAATATTTTTTGCTGTTTTAATATGAAGCGGATAAACACATACTGCTGCTGGTTTTGGCAAGTCTGGCATTTTTGAATATGGTAGCATTGCTTTGTAGCAAAGTTGTTTAACTTTTCCTGATGTATCTTTTCCTTCAAGTGTTGTTAAATCGACCATACTTAGAGCAAGTTTTAATGCTTTAACTTTTGATTCTTTTTTTATACTTCGCGAGCAAAATTTTGATATACGCTCCAAGACACCTGTTTTATCTATAAAAACTGTCATAAAAGTGATTAATTATAAGTTGTTTAATTATGAATTATTAAATTGATTTTTTCAGTACTTAAATATTTTGGTATTCCTATTACTACGATAAATAGGAACGCTGAAGAACGCGGATTATACGGATATTTCACGGATTTTTGTTGCAAAGATATAAATATTTATGGCAAATGTATCAAAAATAAATGGAATATTTGAAAGCTTCTCTGCATAAAAAATGAAAAAAAAAAATCATTTGTTTTTGTGGTGTTTTTAGATGTTCTTTGCACATCGGAAGAAATTCAACAAAACAACCACTAAACAATTATCAATATAAATTTTACAAACTTTCAAAAACATAAAAATCAAATGAAAAACATATCTATCTTTAAGAAAATAAATCTGTCATTTATCTTTTTGACAAGCATATTAATCATCACAGGTTCTTCTTTAATATATAAATTTACAGAAAATTACCGACAATTTTCTCAAACCCAAAAAACTACTGAATTAATAAATGATATCAGCAATATTATACATGAGTTGCAGAAAGAAAGAGGATACAGTTCTACATTTATGAGTAATAAAAACGGGAAGTTCAGTTTGGAGCTAAAAAAACAAAGACAAAAAACAAATATTGCAAATCTGAAAATATCGAAAATTGCAAATATTATAAAAACAAATAATTATAACAGTAAAGTTAAAATAAAATTTAATATAGCAAATAATACGATTGACAGTTTAGATGATTATCGTAAAAAAATAAGAAATAAAAAAATAATGCCTGATGAAGCAATAGAATTTTATTCAAGAATAAACTCAAAACTTATACAAATAATTAAAATTCTTTTACAACAAAATAATGATAAAGAAATTATACAAATTTCGCAGTCTATATTGTTTTTTTTGAAAATAAAAGAAAATGCAGGCATAGAACGAGCTGTTTTATCAAATATATTATCAGTTGATAGTTTTGATATAAATTATTTTCGTAAATTTAGCACATCTGTCAGCAACCAAAATAATTTAGAAGAACTTTTTTTACAATATGCCAACAAAGAACAGATTAAAGAATATGATAAACTCATCAGAAATAATAATTTCAAAAATCTAAAAAAATATCAAAACATTGCTTTTTCGAAATACAAAACAGGAAAGTTCAATATTAATACTCATACTTGGTTTGATGAAATGACAGCAAAAATAAACATGATGCGAAACATAGAGACTATTTACTTTTCATCTTTAAAAAGTCTGGCAAATGAAAAAAAAATAAAATCAAGAAATTATTTAATATTATCATATTCTGTTGTATTGATAACAATTTTAATTTTAATTTTAACTATTTTTACAACAAAAAATTTAATCAAACATATTGCAGGGATCAGTGTTTTTAGCTCAAAAATAGCATCAGGCGACCTTACAGAAAACTATATTTATACAAAAAATAACGAAATAGGAAAACTATACGATTCAATAAATACAATAAACGAAAATTTTAGAAACATTATCACAAATATAGGTAAAATTTCAGTATCAGTATTTGAAACAAGCAAAGAGCTAAGCTCTGCCTCTGATAATATATCGGAACGAGTAAACCAACAAGCATCGACGACAGAAGAAATAGCAAATTCAATAGAACAAATGACAAAAATTATAAATTCTAATACCGAAATGGCACAAGGGACAGCAGAGATTACAGCAAATTCGGCTAATAAACTTGAAAAAAGCAATAAAGATTTCCAAAAAACAGTAAAATTCGTAAAAAATATCAGCAGAAAAATATCAATAGTTTCAGATATTGCATTCCAAACAAATATTTTATCACTTAATGCTTCAATACAAGCAGCCACAGCTGGAGAATATGGAGATGGATTTGCAGTTATTGCACAAGAAGTTGGAATTTTAGCCCAAAAATCAAAAATAGCATCAGAAGAGATAACAAAATTATCAGAAGACGGACAAAAAATCTCTGAAAAATCAGTTGTAGAACAAAATGAGATAGTTCCTGAAATATTAAAAGGCGTAGAGCTTGTAAATAATATTGTTTTGGCATCAGAAGAACAACAAACTGGAATAGAGACCATAAATAGTTCAATACAAGAACTGACAGAAATAACAAACGAAAACTCAGTATCGGCAGAACAAATGTCTATTTCAGCATCTGAATTATCTGCAAAATCAGAGCAGTTAAAAAATTTAATTGCTATTTTCAGAACAGAAAAATTTCACAAAAGAAATATAAATAACAATATTAAAACAAAGAATGAAGAAAAACAAAATTGTTGGGAATTTTTTAATTGTGGAAGAAAAGTAGGAGGAAGAAATGTCAAACAATTAGGAATTTGTCCAGCAACAAAAGAACAAAAAATGGATACTATTCACAGCGGAAAAAATGCAGGAAGAGCTTGTTGGATAGTAGCAGGGACTTTTTGTTCAGGAAAAAAACAAGGACATTATGCCGACAAAATAATAAACTGTGAAAAATGCGATTTCTACAAAGATGTTATGAAAAATGAAGATAAAATAATCAAACCAGAAGATTTGCTTAAAAAATTAGACAAAAATTAATATTTAAGTTCAAGTTCAAGGTAAACCGAGAACAAATTTTCAGTTTTCTTAATATTGTACTTGTATGAATTTTTGTATTGTAGTTCCAATCGTTTTTTTACATTTTTTAAACCAATTCCCTTATGTTTATTATCGTTGTTTTCTGTTTCATTAATATCATTTGCAATATCAAAAAACAATTTATTTTCTTCGACGTGTAGGTTTATATTTATTTCTCCTTTACCATAATTTTTATTCAAACCGTGTTTAAATGAATTTTCAACAAAAGGCAATATTATTAGCGGTGCTATTTTAGCTTTCTCAATATCTCCTGAAATATTAACATTTATTTTTGCATCTTCGCCGAACCTAATTTTTTGTAAATCGATATAATTTTTTACATTTTTAATTTCTTTTTCCAAATTTATGTAAGGTTCATTACATTGATACAAAACAAAATCAAGCAAATACGAAATTTTAAGAACTACATCAGGAGCTTTTTCAGATTTAGCAAGCGTAAGGCTATATAAGTTGTTTAACGCATTGAACAAAAAATGTGGGTTTATTTGTGATTTTAAATATTTTAGTTCTGATTCTCGAAGTCTTAGTGCGATTTCAAGTTTTTCTTTTTCTAATTCTTGTTGTTGTTTTTGTGATTTAAACCATATCTTAAACAGTTTTATTGTCGAAGCGATTCCAATAAGTGCAAGTTTTAATGTTATTGCCAACAGAAAATTTAATTTAATATAAATAAATAAGTCTGGAAGTTTTCTTCCTGTTCTGCTCAAATCTTCATTAAGTGTTGTTTTTATACCAATATATTGTAGTGGCAATGTTATAAAAAATGTAAATATCATTAGAAATAAAAGGAAAAAAATTGTTAATTTTAAATATTTTTTTTTGAGCAAAAATTTCGGTATCAAAAAATAAATTGTAATATATACGGCAAGCGCATCAGAAGGGAAAAAAAATAACAAATCTGTTAGTAGTGCTAAGGAGAACTTCAAATCATTTATATAAGATGATATAATCCAAAAAAAGAGGGTCATAACAACCCAAAATAATACATGGTAAGCAATCCTTTTATAATCGAGGTTTATAATTACTGTTTTTAATTTCATTTTAAATATTCAAAATTTAATTTTTGTATGTTTTTTTATAATAAAACAAATTTTTCTGGTCAACGTTGTCGGCTTCTACTTTCTAATGAAATTAAAAATCCGATTCTGAAAATAGGATTATAATAAGGTGTTTGTTCTTCTATTGTAAAATTATATAGTAAGCTTGTCATAACAAAAGCATATTTTCCAATCTGTTGTTTGTATCCTATTCCGCCGAGTGTTCCTGGAATAATAACTTGTTTGCCAGTGTATCCTTTTGTAGAAATATATTCTGGCACACTAAGAAGTTCGTATTCTCCTTGTATAAAGAAACTTTCTGAAATTAAAGCTCTTGCAAGTACTTTTCCACCGTAAAAAGATTTTTGTATATCGTAAATACTATTTTTGTAAAATGTATAATTTGCTCCAACGCCTACATGAAAGCGCTCATGAATACGTAAGCAAACTTCTGGTAAAAGTTCTATAGAAGTTATAGTTCCTATTTGTAATCCGAAACCGCCTCCGACAAGCAATCTGTCTTTTATTAGACCAAATTTATCTTCTTTTTTTTCTTCTTCATCACCAAAATCAAACTCTTGAGCTTGTAATACAGTTGATAACAAACTAATAATTAAAATAAAGATTATTTTTTTCATTTTCAATTTTTTTTGAATTGCAGTAAAATTATTTTGTGTCAGTCAGATGTTTTCATCTGACAGTAAGAGAAAAATCATAATCAACGGCAGTTTTTTACAATTGCTCTTATTATATGATGTTTTCCTTTTGGCCCAGGCAGTCTTTTTACATTAAAACCAGCACTTCTTAATGCTTGCTTTACAGTTCCTTTTGCAGAATATGTTACTAATATACCGTTCTTATTCATAGCTTCAAAAATCTTTGCGAAGACTTCTTTTGTCCACATTTCTGGTTGTCGTTCAGGTGCAAAAGCATCGAAATATACTAAATCAAATTTATTTGTAAAATCATAATCTAACAAATTGGCTTTAATTTTTTTCAAAATATAACTACTTCCTATTTTGTGTTGTTTATTCCAAGATACATTGTGTATATTTTTAAAAATTTTATTGATAGAAATCGAAGAGTTGAAATAATTTAGTTCTTTAATTATTTCAATATCAAGAGGATATAACTCAACAGCTTCGTAATAAATATTTTTATTATGATTCATATTTTCTTTGTAGGTTAAGGCAGCATTTAATCCAGTTCCGAAACCTATTTCCAGAATATTAATGTTTTTTTTGGTTATATAATTAAAACCAGCATTTATAAAAATATGCATCGATTCGCTAACTGCCCCGTAAACTGAATGATAATGCTCATTAAATGCAAAAGAAAAAAGAGTATGAGAATCATCATTTGTTAAAACAAATTTAACTGTATTATTCATAATTTACTTTGTTATTAAAAATATAAAACTGTCAGCATGACTTCACGACACACCGACAGAATATTAAACATAGATTAAATCATCTTTTTATATAGTCTCTTCTTCTTCGATAAATTTAATTCCATACGTTTCTAATTCGTTCATAATAGGTTCATAAATTTCTCTTTTTACAGGTATATGTACTCCTGTTTTTTTAATTTTTCCTGTTAGTACCATTTTCATAGCAATAGCTACTGGCATTCCAACAGTTATAGACATCGCCGTGTGTACATTGTTTCTACCTTTCACAACAATAGAAGATATTATTCTTTTTTTTCTGTCATCAATAATATATTCAAACTTATGCTGCATCACAATCATATCTTTATCATCGATGTCCAGTTTCCATCTTTTCATAAGTAATTTCTGCAATATTTGTGCTGGCGTAGCATTTTTTAATTTAATTTTTTTATCTTTGAACAAACCCAACCATCTTAATTTGTACATCACAATAGAATCTTCATGAATATCAAGTTTATCCATGATTTTTTGTTCTACTGGAATCTTTTCTTCGTATCTCAAAAATGTATTTATAAAGTCACGATAGCTCATGTTTTCGGAATTTTCTATTGTATAGCTGTCATCTGTTACTCCGAGTTGTACAAGAACGTCCCAAGCTTTACAAAATCCCGGTCTTCTGAGCGTACCTCTTATCATTGTAGGGATTTTTTCCAGCTGATATGCTTTCCTATATTTTAAAGAATCTCTGTTCATATAAACCTCGAATTCACCAAAATCAAGTACCTCCGTTCTGTCTATTCTTTTGAACAATCTGTGGTATGGTATATATTTATATTTACCGTTCACAATTATCTGAGCTGCACTTCCTTGTCCTGCGACAACTACATTACGAGGATTCCATGTAAATTTATAATTCCATGGATTGTTATCATGTTTTGGTGCAACAAGTCCTCCCGTGTATGAACGAAAAGCAATAAGTTTGCCTCCATTATCTTTTATTTTATCTACAATACTCATCGCCGACATGTGGTCTATGCCTGGGTCTACACCAAGTTCATTTAAAATTATAATACCTTTATTTTTAGCTTCTTCGTCAAGGTCTCTAATCTCTTTTGAAACATAAGATGCTGTTATCATATTTTTTTTAAACTTCAAACAGCATTTTGCAACGATGTAATGCATCCGTGCAGGAAGCATCGAAACAACAATATCAGCATTTTTTATTTCTACTTCTCTTTGTTCTTCATTATATACATCAAATTTAACAAGCTCACCGTTTGCATGTCCATTTATTTTTTTACGGGCTGTTTCTACTGACATATCTCCTATACGTAACTTCCAATTATATTTTTCTGAATTATCAAGTATATATTCAATCAAAGTTGACGTTGATAATCCTGCTCCTATCAAAAATATTTTTTTCATATATTAAATTTAAATATTAATATTAATATTTTGTTTTTAGTTTCTATTTGTATATATTGCATATTTTGTTACCTAAAATTTAACTTCAATTTCTTCATATTTTATAATTGATATAATTATTTTGCCGTTTGGAGTAAAATTTGGTGTCTTGCATGCAAACAAATTATCTATAATTTTTTTCATTTCTTCTGAATTAAGTTTTTTTCCGTAATTAATTGCTTGTACTTTTGCAGTTATTTCAGATAATCTTTCTTTCGTATATTTTTTTATATCTTTTTGATTTTCTTTTAAATTAATCAAAATTTGTTCGATAAATTTTTCTATATTTAGATTGATTAAAAATGCTGGAACAGCCTTAATAATAATTGAATCGTTTCCAGAGCATGAGATATCAAAACCAATTTTTCTTAAATCATCAAAAACATTTTCTATAATTTCATAATCATCAAAGTTTAACATTATTTCCGAAGGGTAAAGGATTTTCTGAGATGTTATTCCTTCATCATTTTTTATGTTCAGAAATTTTTCGTACAAAATTCTTTCATGCGCGCGTCTCTGATTTATTATCATCAGACCAGATTTTACAGGAGTAATAATATATTTGTTCCGTATTTGTAATGTTTTTGAAAAATTGTCTTCTGTCTTGTCAGCGATTAATTTTTCTTCTTGTTTGTTTTCTTCTTTGTTGTCATCTGATTCAAAATCTTTGTATAATCGTTCCCAGTTTTCAATGTTTTCTTTTTCATTATTATTTTCATAGAAAGGATTATACTTCTTATTTATTTCTATTTCAGGAGGTTTAATTTCATTTTTTTCGTTAAAGTGTGGCATCTGTACGTCTCCTTCACGGTCGAAATCAATTGAAGGTACTATATTAAATTTTCCGAGTGCTTCTTTTACAGTTGCTCTTAATATACTAAAAATACCTTTTGCGTCTTCGAAATTCACTTCAGTTTTTGCAGGATGTATATTAATATCAATTTTGTAAGGTTCTATTTCAAAATAAATAAAAAATATAGGATAAGCATCTAAACTAATAATACGCTCGTATGCACTCAATACGGCTTTATAAAAATATTGGTGTTTTATAAATCTTTTGTTTACAAAGAAATATTGTTCTCTTCTTGTTCGTTTTGCTATTTCTGGTTTTCCTGTATAACCGTATATTTTCAATATACTTGTTTCGCTACTAATAGGGATAAGGTTTTGTTCTATATTTTTCCCAAAGACATTAACTATTCGCTGTCTCAGACTACTTTTTTTCAGGTTAAAAATTTTATTATTATTATGAATAAGCGAGAGTTCTATTTCTGGATTTGTTAGAGCTATTTTCTGAAATTCATTTTTAATATAATTAAACTCTGTTACATTTTTTTTCAAGAATTTGCGTCTTGCTGGAATATTGTAAAATAGATTTTTCACAATAAAACTACAACCAGCCTGACACAATACTGTTTCCTGATTTATCAATTCAGAACCTCTAATATGTACATACGTGCCAAGTTCTTTATTGTTCTGTTTTGTTTTGAGTTCTACTTCTGCAACAGCTGCAATTGAAGCAAGTGCTTCGCCACGGAATCCCATTGTATATATTTCAAATAGGTCTTTTGCTTTTTTTATTTTTGATGTTGCATGACGCTCAAACGACATTCTTGCATCTGTCTCCGACATACCTTTTCCGTTGTCGATAACATGAATTAGTGTTTTTCCGGCATCTTTTATATTTACAACAATTTTATCTGAACCAGCATCAACAGCATTTTCGACAAGCTCTTTGACCACAGAAGCAGGTCGTTGTATAACCTCACCAGCGGCAATTTGATTTGCAATTGAATCAGGTAATAATTGAATAATATCTATCATCTTTTTTTTATTGTTGTGGCTTGAATAAGATTTTATATAAAAAAATTATACAAAGATAAAAGAGAAGATTAATTAAAAAAAACTAAATTTAATTATTAGTTTCAATATCTTCGCCAAAATAACAAATAAATTTGTATACAAAAAAAGAAAGGTTA
>JAOZMB010000110.1 GCA_029934515.1 Bacteroidales bacterium | reverse complement strand
AAAACTGTAAGAAGCAAAAACTAATTTATACAGAATAATAATTTATTATTTAATGGTTACTAATATATTTTTATAATAATGAATTATTTTTTAAATTTAACTTTTTAAAATTTAAATATTCATTTTTAAATTAATATATTGGAGACTTCAAAATTAAATACAATACATGTAATTGGTTCGCGTGTTCATAATTTAAAAAATATTGATGTTGCAATTCCTCGCAACAAACTTACAGTAATAACTGGTCTCAGCGGAAGTGGAAAGTCTTCGCTTGCCTTTGACACAATTTATGCTGAAGGACAGAGAAGATACATAGAAACTTTCTCGGCTTATGCCAGAAGATTTATCGGAAGCCATGAACGTCCTGATGTTGATAAAATTACTGGACTTAGTCCAGTAATTTCTATTGAGCAAAAAACTACAAATAAAAATCCAAGATCAACAGTCGGCACAATTACTGAAATTTATGATTTCTTGCGTCTTCTTTTTGCTCGTGCAGGAACAGCATATTCATATAAAACAGGCGAAAAAATGGTTCGCTACACTGATAAACAAATTATTGAACTTATTGAAAAGAAATACAAAAACAAAAAAATCGTTCTCCTTGCACCAGTTGTAAAAAGTCGCAAAGGACATTATCGAGAATTATTTGTTCTATTTAGGAAAAAAGGTTTCTTGCAGGCACGCATCAATAATAAAATCGAAGAACTTAAACTTGGTTTACAGTTGGATAGATATAAAACTCATAATATCGAAATAGTTATTGATAAACTGAAAGTATCCAAACAAAATAAAACACGAATAAAGAACTCTATTGATACGGCAATGAAACAAGGGAAAGGCATTATAATGCTTTTGGAACAAGAAACAAATAATATTAGATATTTCAGCAGAGCATTGATGTGTCCCGTAAGCGGAATTTCTTACAACGAACCGGCACCGAATTCTTTTTCTTTTAACTCTCCTCATGGTGCGTGTCCCGAATGTAAAGGTCTCGGAACAATAAACATTCCTGATATTGTTAAAATATTTCCAGACAAAAATAAAAATATAAAACAAGGAGGTATAAAACCTCTCGGAGAATACAAAAATAATCTGACTTTTTGGCAAATAGAATCAATAGGAAAAGAATACGGATTTACAATAAAAACACCAATAAAAAACATTCCATCAGAAGCATTTAAAATTCTTTTGAACGGCTCGGACAGAAAATTTAAAATAAAAAACTCGCCACTTGGTATATCTTCAAAACTTGAAATTTCTTTTGACGGTATTATTTCGTATGTAAAACATCATGCTAATGGAATATCTGTTAAATCACGAAATTTTAAAAATAATTATTTTACAAAAAAGTCTTGTAAAGTTTGCAACGGAACTCGTCTAAAAAAAGAAGCTATGTGGTTTCGCTTTGGCGGTAAAAATATTGCAGAACTTGTACAAATGGATATTACTGAACTTTACGATTTTTTGAATAATCACAATAATTTCATATCGGAAAGACAAAGAATTATAAGCAGTGAAATTATGAAAGAACTAATCACACGTTTGCAGTTTCTTATTGATGTTGGTTTAAGTTATCTGAACCTCAATAGAAATGCAAAAAGTCTATCTGGTGGAGAGAGTCAACGAATAAGACTTGCATCACAAATAGGTTCAAAACTTGTAAATGTATTGTACATACTTGATGAGCCGAGTATAGGTTTGCATCAAAGGGATAATCATAGACTAATTAATTCACTCAAACAACTTCGAGATATAGGAAACTCTGTAATTGTTGTAGAACACGATAAAGATATGATGATTGCCGCAGATTATATTGTTGATATGGGCCCCTTTGCAGGAAAAAATGGAGGCGAAATTACTGCCTCAGGAACTCCATTAGAAATATTAAAAAGCAAAACTCTTACAGCAGATTATCTAAATTCAAAAAAACAAATTGAATTACCAAAAAAAAGAAGAAAAGGTAAAAAAGAAAAAATATTGTTAAAAGGTGCAAAAGGTAACAATCTGCGAAATGTAAATGTAGAGTTTCCACTTGGAAAATTTATTTGTGTTACAGGCGTTTCTGGAAGTGGAAAATCTACGCTTATCAACGAAACATTACACCCAATTTTGAGCAAACATTTTTATAGGTCATCAAAGCAACCATTGGAGTATAGTTCTATTTCGGGTATCGAAAATATTGATAAAGTTATTGAAGTAAACCAATCGCCGATAGGTAGAACACCTCGTTCCAATCCAGCAACTTATACAAAAATGTTTGATGATATAAGAAAACTTTTTGCTAAGCTGCCAGAGTCAAAAGTCAGAAACTATAAACTTGGCAGATTTTCTTTTAATGTAAAAGGTGGACGCTGCGAAACATGCAAAGGTGCTGGTTTGCGAACAATAGAGATGAACTTTTTGCCAGACGTTTTTGTTCAGTGTGAAGACTGTAACGGTAAACGTTATAATCGTGAAACTATTGAAATACGATTTAAAGGAAAATCAATAAGCGACATTTTGGATTTAACAATAGATGATGCTCTTTTATTTTTTGAAAAAATACCGAAGATACGAAAGAAATTACAGTCTCTAAAAAGTGTAGGACTTGGATATGTTACACTTGGGCAATCTTCGATAACACTGTCGGGTGGCGAATCACAAAGAGTAAAATTATCAGCAGAACTTGCAAAACGAGATACCGGAAAAACACTTTACATACTCGATGAACCAACAACGGGACTACATTTCGAAGACATCAGAATGTTACTCAATGTATTAAATAGACTTGTTGATAAAGGAAATACTGTTATTGTTATCGAACACAACATGGATGTCATAAAAACAGCTGACCATATTATCGACATAGGAAAAGAAGGCGGTACAAAAGGAGGTAAGATTATATGTACGGGAACGCCAGAACAAATTATAAAAAATAAAATAAGTTATACTGCAATTTTTTTGAAAAAAGAGATGTCAATAATATAAATGATATAAGCATTAGATTATCATAATATTAAGTTTACAATATCATTATCAGCATTTTCTAATTCTTCTCTTGTTTTTGCTTGTGCATAAACTGCTTTTTTCATTTTTTCACCTATTTTATTTTGTATTCCCAAAGGAGGCAAAATGATTTTTACTTCTTTCAAATCTGATGACCTTATACTTTGAAGAATTGAGCCACTTGAAATACGTTCTAACTGTAATTGTCCTAATTCTGAATTTAAAAAAGCAACAAGATAATATTGGTTAACTCGTTCTAAATCAACATGAATATTTATTAAAAAACCTGATGCGATACCATTTTTTAAATCTGGTGGAACATTTGCAGAAATTCCTGTATTCCCAGCTCTTGTCATTACAATAGTATTTTCTGAAACAATATTTTTATTAACTTCTTTGTTTGTGATTAAATCTTTTCTTATATATTTTAAGTTTTCAAAATTTATTCCTTCTTTTGTTATACTTTTTACAAGAATATATGGTATTCCACTATCTTTTTCTACATAAATTGAGGCACTGTCAATATTTGCACCATTATGAACAGTCGTAATTATATCTCCAAGAATAACAATTTCATACTTGCTTTTATTTATTTTGGTAATGTTATCTACATATTTTTGTAAATACCTTTTTGCAACAAAACTTTTTTCAAGAAATTCATGTTTGATAAAAAAATTATTTTCATCAGTTTTGTTATTGTTGTAAAAATCTGCAACTTTTGAAATGTCATCTTCTGGAATATATCTTCCTTTTTTATCGTGTCCACAGTATTTATTTATAGATATGAATAAATCTTTGTCTGTTTTTTTGCCTTTTTGTATAAATAGAACACTTGTATTTATTGATACATTCGGACTGAATGTTTCAAAAGGTAGTTCAACGATTGCAAATAGATTTCCTTTTTTTGTAATATATTCTCTCAAATATGTTTCTCTTTGATTTCCAAGTATTCCGCTTGGTAAAACCATTGCCATTTTTCCGCCGTCTTTTAATAATGACATGCAACGTTCAATAAATAATACTTGTGGTTCTTCTCGTGTTTTTAATTTTCTTGTTTTAATCCACTCATTTGTTTTTTTATCAAATTTCCATTTATAACCAAAATCAAATTGCTCTAATTTTGATTTTCCTTCAACAGGTATTTTACTACCAAAAGGTGGATTTGTTATTAAAATATCAAATTCATTAAAATTTACTTTATTTTTCATTTCTTGTTCCCAAGTATCTGGGTGTTCAAGGCTGTCGGCACAGAAAATTCCTGTTGTTCCGTCTCCTATTAAATTCATGTAAGCCTTTGCCACTTTGCTTAAAAAATAATCTTTATCAACTCCTCTAAAATTTCTTGATGCTGTTTTAATTTTTTGTCTTTCTATTTGAATATCAGACCAGCCAAGTTTTTTGTATTTATTATCAATTTTTTCCCAAACGTGTTTTAAAGCATCTACAAGAAATCCTCCACTGCCACAGGCAGGGTCAATTATTTTATCATTTTCATCAGGGTTTATAATATCTACAATCATTTTCACAACATTGCGAGGAGTAAAAAATTGTCCTTGTCCACCTTTGAGTGCATGTCCGATAAAGGTTTCAAAAGCATCAGCCACAACATCTCTTTCACTATTCATTAAAGAGTAATATTGTAATTCACCTACTACATAAACGATTGATTTTGTATCAAGTATTATTTTATCTTCTTTTGAAAAAACTTCAATCAGACTTGTTTTTACTTCGTTGAATAAATTTCGTATTCTTTTTTCAATCTCTTTTGGACTTTCATCGGGTTCGGCTCTAAAACGAACTATATTTTCAGGTGCAGTATATCGTTCATCATATAATTTGCAAAAAATAAGATTAATTAATTGTTGAGCGAGGACTTCGTCACGTGTAGCTCCAACAGTATTGGCTGCAAGGTAGTTACGAATTGATTTAAAGATTAATTTTAAATTATGTGTTGGTTTTAATTCTCCTTTTTTCAAACGTCCTATATCTGCAAGACTTTGTCCGCCAAGTGGAATATTTGGTATTTCGTTAAATAATACTTTCCCGTCTTTTTCTTTTTTATGTAAAAACAGCCTTTCTTCCCCGTTAAACCAAACTCCAAATTCTGCTCGTGAAAATCTTAAATAATCTTCTAATTGATTTCTACCGTCCTTCCGTTTCTTTCTTTTGCACTCAACTATTATATAAACTTCATTTTCTCTCTTATTGCTGTTCTTAAAAACGGCAATATCAACAGGATATTTACCGCTTGTATCAGACGGTCTTGCTTTAACCCTAAACTGTGGGTGAGTAATTATTTGTTGTTTTGAATAATTATAATCTTCTACGAGATGTTGTGCAAATACTTGAACTGCATCAACTTCTTCTGGAGTTGCATTAATTTCTAAACCTGAAATATAATCTATTATTTTTTGTTTTTTTGCCATATTTTTGATTTTTAAATTATTGCAAATTTAATATTTTTATTGAGTTTGTTAATATTTTGTCCTTGTTTTTAGAGTAAACATATCAAAATATTTAATACATGAGTTTTCCCAATCCGTTGTTTCCTATAAAAATTTTTATATTTTCGTCAAACGGTATTTCAATGTCTAATTCGCCCAAAAGTCCCTTTATAGAGAATGATTTAATATTATTTTTCATCTTTATTTTTTATAAGTTAATAATATCTTTTGACTGATATTTTTTGACAAAATTATATTTTTTTTATTAAAGAAAAAAGAAAAATATGAAAAATAGCAATTTATTTTTAGGGCAGATGAATCAAAAATAAATCATACTTGATTATCACAATATGTTATGTTTTCAAAATAGTAATTCATTGATTATCAGTACTTAAATATTTTGATGCCTCTGCCCTATTTTTTCTTTCGGAATTGCTGACAAAATTCTTTTTTTCATTATAAATAAAATTTAAAAATGAGAATTAAACTGAACAAGTCCCGATTTTTACAAAAATTTTAAAATATTTTTGTTTTATTTAAAAACAAATGTAATATTCGCAAGCTACTTTTTAAAAAGTTAACAAAAAAATTCATTTGTATCACCAGTCAGCTTGGAAAGATTACAACTTTGCGCAAAATAATAAATCCGTAGAATTGCAAAGCTCATAGCACGTATCAATGGCTTGACTGTAATTCTTTTTATAGTTTTTTTCGAAAGCTGCAAAAACTATAAAAAGAATATATGCAAAAGAAAAAATATAACCCATATTGTCATTTTTGTGTAGCAAATATTATCGAAGTTAAATAAAAATAAAAACATGCAGACAAGGTTCGAAAAATATATTTCTGAAAATAATCTTTTCGAGACAAAAGATAAAATTCTTGCAACTGTAAGCGGAGGAGCTGATTCTGTTGTTATGCTTCACCTACTTTTAAATGCTGGATATTATTGCGGTATAGCTCATTGTAATTTCATGTTAAGAGGAAAAGATGCTGATGACGATGAAATATTTACTCAAAATTTGGCTAATAAACTAAAAATACCTTTTTTTGTAGCCAGATTTGAAACAAAAAAAATTGCAAAAATAAATAAATATTCAATAGAAGAAGCAGCAAGAATACTAAGATATAACTGGTTTGAGGAAATAAGAAAAAATGAAAAATTTAATTATATCGCAACAGCACACCACGCAAACGACAACACTGAAACTTTCTTTATAAACCTAACAGCTGGAACAGGAATTAGAGGACTAAGCGGAATAAAAAATAAAATAGGCAAAATAGTCCGTCCTATCTTATTTGCACAAAAAAATGATATTGAAAAATATTGTACAGAAAAAAAAATTAAATTCAGAACTGATAAATCAAATTTTGAAAATAAATTTATCAGAAATAAGTTCAGAAATAAAATATTACCAATATTTAAAGAAATAAACCCATCATTCCACAGAACAATGAACCAAAATATAAAAATCCTAAATGATATTGAGAAAATTTATGTTAATGCAATTAAAGAAGCAAAAAAAAAATGTATTACAAAAAAAAATAATCAAATTATAATAGATATTAATAATTTAAAATCGCAGACAGCACCAGAAACTTTTTTATTTGAATTTTTGAAAAAATATAACTTCAGCTCAAGACAAAGTTCTGATATTTTTAATTCTATTGACAAAGAATCGGGAAAACAATTTTTTAATAAAAAATATAAACTAATAAAAGACCGAAAACATCTTATAATAACTGAAAATAGGGTTGTAAAATTCAACGAAAAAAAAATAAAAAAAAATAAAAAAGAAATTACAAATCCTATACAGTTAAAAATTGAAATATATATACGGAATAATAATTTTGTTATTGATAAAAATCCGAATATTGCATACATCGATGCAGATAAAATAAATTTTCCGTTTACTGTAAGAAATTGGAAAAAAGGAGATTTTTTCTATCCACTTGGTATGCGAGGCAGAAAATTGTTAAGCGATTTCTTTATTGATAATAAATTTAATCGCTTCCAAAAGGAGAGTATTTTTTTGCTATGCTGTGGCGATAAAATAGTGTGGATAATTGGCAAACGTCTTGATAATAGGTTTAAGATAAACAAGAATACGAAAAAAATTTTGAAAATAATCACAAACTATTCTTTACCTTAATTATCTCTGCGGCTATACTTATTGCAATCTCAGCGGCTGTTCGGCTTTTTATTTTTATTCCTATCGGGGCGTACAATTTATTTAATTCCTTGTCAGAGAATTTTTCTTTTTTTAAATTATTTTTTATTGTTTCTATTTTTTTTCGGCTACCGAGCATTCCTATATATTTTACTTTTTTTCGCAAAAGTTTACTCGCTACAAGCTCATCGCTTTTATGAGAAAATGTCATAATAAATATATAAATATTTTCTCCTTCTTTTATGTAATTTTCAATATTACGATAATTGATAATTTGTTTTTTATCAGCAGAGATATTTTGCTCAAAAGTATTTAATCCATTACGATTATCATAAAGAAATACTTTAAAATCAATTTGTTTTAGAATCCGCGACATAGACAAACCTACATGACCAGCCCCGATGATATATGCAATATTTTTATAACCAATTAATTCTTTATAGGTTTGTCTTGTTTTGTTTTCGTAAAGAAACTGTTTGTGTATTGTTTTATGGTAATCGAAAATAAATTTATTTCTTGAAACAGTAAGTACACCCTCTTTGTTCGCTTTCAAACAATTTAATAGATTAATAATTATATTTATCTTCTCTATACTTATTGGAATTAGAACAAATGAATTTTCTCCAGAACATATCATTCCAGATTTTTTGTCGCCAGCACCAAGCCTGTGTATCCGTTGGATAAACGAAGTATGGCTCTCATTTGTTTTCAATAATTTACGTGCATCGCTCACAAGATTATGCTCGCTTATTCCGCCACCGATGGAACCGTGTAGAGTCCCATCGTTGCAAACTGCCATTTTAAAACCTTGTTTTCCAGCACTACTGCCATTGTTATCAACAACAATAATAAGAAACAATTTCTTGTTAGTTTTTAATTTGTTATATATAAATTGCCAAATATTCATTATATTATATCTTTTTATTAATTTTTATAAATCCGTGAAAATCAGTATAATCTGTGTTCTTCTGTGTTCCTATTATATTACAAGTAACGCCTTGTATGAATATTTAATTACTTTACTTTGTTACAATTTTTTTCCATAATTTCAGCATTAACATTTTCATCTGTATGTATTCCAGATTTAAGATATTCCAGACATTTGCTTTCTTTTCGCCATGCAATTCTTTGTATATTAAGCAGATGTCTTGCAGATATATTATCTGTTGTAATATTTTTACTACCAGCTCCGCAAGCAAGTGTCATCGATGGTTGTAGCGAGTTATATTTTCCTCCGAGTGCGCCTTGTGATGAAGGTGTATTCACAATAACTCGTCCAGCGTTCATTACAGAAGCAAAATATTCTATCTCTTTTCTATTCTTAGAGAAGATACTTACAGTATGCCCAAGTCCACCATGGTTGTTTACTTCCTTACATTTATCAATAGCTGATTTGGCATCATCAACAATATAAAGAGCTAAAATAGGAGCTAATATTTCAAGCGAAAGAGGAGATTGTATTCCGACTTTTTCTATTTTTGCAATTAATATGCTTGTATCATCGGGAACATTAAAATTTGCCATTTCTGCAATTTTCGATGCTGGTTGTCCAATAACTGCTACATTCATAACTTTCTGAGTTTTATTGAATGCAACTGGTTCGAGTGCTTCTATTTCTTTATCATTAAGAAAATATGCTTTATGTTTTTTTAGTTCTGCAATAACCTCTTTGGCATTTGATTTTTGTAATACTAATGCCTGTTCACTTGCACATATTGTTCCGTTGTCAAAAGTTTTAGACATTATAATTTGTTCTACACTAAATGGAATATCGGCTGACTCACCAAAAAATACAGGTACATTGCCCGGACCTATACCTATCGTAGGAGTACCAGAACTGTAAGCCGCTTTGACAATACCAGCCGAACCAGTAGCAAGTATCATTGCAGTTTTTCTATGAGCCATAAATTCCAGTACTTGTTCTTTTGTTGAGCGCCTTATCCATTGGATACAGTCCTCAGGAGCACCTGCTTCAAGTGCGGCATTGTAGCATATTTTTGCCACTTCTATTGTTGATTTTCGAGCAGCACCGTGTGGACTTATTATCAATGGATTTCTGGTTTTTAGAGAAATAAGTATTTTAAACAAAGCCGTAGATGTAGGATTTGTAACTGGTGTTAAAGCAAAAATCGGACCCAGAGGATTTATAATTTCAGTAATTCCTTTCTCTTTGTCATCTTTTATTATTCCTACTGTTTGAAGATTTTTTATATCGTGATAAACAAAATATGTAGCGATAATATTTTTCATAACTTTATCTTCTTCTTTTCCAAGACGAGTATCTTTACAGGCAAGTTTTGCAAGATGAATTCTGTTGTCAAAACCAGCTGTATAAACTGCTTTTACAATAGTATCAACTTGATTCTGTGTATATTCTGAAAATTTTTTTGCAGACAGAACTGCTTTATTCATTACTTGATTTACGTTAAGTTTTTTTATCATGAATATCTTTTATTTATTGTATTGTTATTATTTGGATTTCAAAAGTAAGAAAGAAATAAATAAATACAACAATTTTTATTTAAAAATATAATTTTTATTAAATTTGTATTTTATATTTATAATAATATTAGACTAAAAAAGTTATAAACAGTGAACTATTTTTAGAGCTTTTTAATAAAATAATTTAAAATGAAAAAATTTAAAGATATTTTCGTAAAATACAAAACTCCTTTTTACTGGTATGATATGCAATTGCTTGACGAGACGTTGAAATTAATAAAAAAAGAATCTGAAAAATACGGATTTTATATTCATTATGCAGTTAAAGCCAATTCAAATTTGCCTGTTCTGAAAAGAATTAAAAAAATTGGTTTTGGAACAGACTGTGTAAGTGGCAACGAAATATTACGCTCTCTTGAAGCAGGATTTTTGTCTTCTGATATTGTATTTGCAGGAGTTGGAAAATCAGATGAAGAAATAATAATAGGATTGGAAAACGATATATTTTGTTTTAATGTAGAATCGGTTTCCGAAATTGAAGTAATAAATGAACTTGCAAAAAAACTTAACAAAACAGCAAAAATTGCATTACGATTAAATCCGAACGTTGATGCCATAACTCACAAATATATTACAACAGGTTTGGAAGAAAATAAATTTGGAATAAATATAAATGAATTGGATAATATTATCAAAATACTGCCAAATTTGAATAATATAGAACTTACAGGTATTCATTTTCATATAGGTTCGCAGATAACCGATTTGAATGTATATAAAAATTTGTGCTTTCGTATAAATGAAATACAGGAAATGTTTATTGCAAGAAAAATAAAACTTAAACATATCAATGTCGGCGGTGGATTTGGCATTAATTATGATGCTCCAGATATAGATAAAATTGCAGATTTTAAATCTTATTTCAAGATTTTTTCTAATTTATTAAAACTACAAGCAGAACAAAAACTTCATTTTGAACTTGGTAGGTCGATTATCGGACAGTCTGGAAATTTAATAACAAAAGTATTGTATATTAAAAAAGGAGTAAAAACAAAATTTGCAATTGTTGATGCTGGAATTACAGAACTAATTCGTCCTGCTTTGTATTCCGCTAAACATAAAATAGAAAATATAAGCTCCGACTTGTTAGATGAGACATATGATGTTGTCGGTCCGATATGTGAATCGACTGATTTTTTTGGAAAAAATATTATACTTCCAAAAACAAAACGACATGATTTAATCGCTATACGAAGTGCTGGTGCTTATGGCGAAGTAATGGCAAGTCAATATAATTTACGGGAAATTGTTAAAGCATATTATTCAAATTAGATATTAAAAAAAATTATGCAGGAGGATTGCATCATGTTCATGACGAAATATTGTTTAATAATGAACCACTTACATATTCATTTACTCAACCTTTTGGTGCTAATTTGTGGTTCCCATGTAAACAGGTACTTTCCGATAAAATAGATTCTATATATATTTTCATAACAACTGATAATTCTTATAAAGTTTCATCAAATGGACTTTTGACCAGCAATTCTCATTTTAATTTTAATTCTTTGAAAAACAAGATTTTATAAAATG
>JAOZMB010000109.1 GCA_029934515.1 Bacteroidales bacterium | reverse complement strand
CCATGATTTCCAACATAAAAATAATCCATCCAACCGTTAAATTTATGGTTTGTTCCATAAAAAGGTGTAAATGCGTTTTCATCTTCTCTGTCTGCATCTGTGAAGTCGTTTCCAGAGAGCATTTCATAACCTAAACCAACTTTTAAATTATCGGATACTTTATACATTGCATCAAGAGCAAAATTATAAGCTGATATTTCTTGTCCTTCACCAGCTTTACTTCCATAATTATCTGCTGTACCAGACTTATCATCAATCCAGTTTAATGGGTTTTTTCCCATTTGGTAATAAGCATTTAATGCAAAACTTAAAGCACCTGTTTTGAATGTAAGACGACTACCAATTGTTTGACTGTATGCATTATTTTCTTCTACTCCTGTAGTATCTGCGCCACTTACCCAATAACCTCTTTCCGTTTTACCGTTATTCATAGCAAGTATGCTGTATCCCAACGGTCCTGCTTTTCCGTTTACCCATAGAAACTGCATTGCTTTATAGTCAGCTCCTGTGAATGGTCCGCCATGATAAGCTAAACCAAGATGTGCCTTAATAGCTCCGTTGTATTTGAATAAAGCCAAATCGTGTGAGCGTGCCTGTGGTGCCCAACCTACACTTCCGAGAATTCTGTGGTCGTCATATGCAAGTTCCATACGTCCAGCTTTCAAGGAGATTTCTTTTGTAAAGAATACCTCTGCCCAAGCCTGATGAACTGATGTCGCTTTATCTTCGTTAGATACGAGTTGTTTTTGACTTCCCCAAGTTCTTACATCTTGAAGTACTACACCAAATTTTACTTTGTTTGCTTTGTAATCAAAATTCAAACGTGTTCTTTGGTTCGTAGAAAGATTAGCTGTCGTTTTATATTCATCTTGTATCTTGTACTCAGAAACAGGCGATTTATAACCATGTTTGTACTCCGTTCTTGGTCTCACTTCACCGCTAATCGTAAATACAGATTTTTCTTCTTCCTCCTGTGCAATAGCATCTCCAAACAAAAACACAAAAACTAATGTAACTAATAAAAAGTTAAGTTTTCTCATAATATTAACTATAAAATTTGATAAAAAAATTATGCCACAAAAATAATGAAAATAGTTTTAATTTTAAAAATTCCAAATAATTAAATTTGTATTTCAATGACAAAAAATACAGATTAAAGTTTGATATTATTTTACAAATTATTGATATTTTTATCAATTAACATTTATTAACATTCAGAAATTGAATGATATAGCTTATTTAATTGATTTGAAAATTTTGTATAGTCTTAAATTTAATATTTCTAAAAACATGTTGTATAAAATAAAATTAATTTTTTATATATAATCATTCTAAATAAAAAAAATATAAATTTGTTTTATTGTATAATAGAATTGACATTTTTTTCTTAAATTGGACTAAAATAATTATTAAAATTTTCGGTTATCTACACAAATTACTGTATATATGGCTTCAAGCTACACTGACTGTTTATATAATTAATTTATCAGGATTTGCGGAACTAATCAATGCTCTTGCAAGTATGTTTACGGGGTCTATTAATAAATTTTTTTTATACTTCTTTCTGGTAATGCCAAAGGGATTTCAGTGCATCCAGATATTATTATTTCGGCTCCGTTTTTAATTAAAATATCTGAATATTTCAGAAAATTTTCACGTGCTTTTTTACTAACTGCGTTCACTGCTTTGATACCCCAATTACGATTATATATTGACTCATGTAATTCGTCCTGCATATATATGATACGGAATTTCTATTATTTTAAAATTATAATTATCAAAAGTTCGTTTGTAAACACCAGTTGTTCGTGTTCCTGTTGTTGTCATCAAACCTATTTTTTGGATATCAGGAAATTTTTCACTTATATGTTTTGCGAGTTCATCAAGCATGTGAACAATATGTACACTTAAACTGTTTGCTTTAATCATATATTTAAAATTATCGAATATTTTGGGCGCATGAAATGTATTACAAGGAACACCAAAAACAACTTCCTTCTTATGTATGCTGGCAGCAGCAATTGCCGATTTAACAGTACGAAACATTCCTTCAGCAGGATTCTCTCGAACTTTATTTAATAAATAATCTGTTCTATCTGATAAATCATGAGAACGAGATAAATGATAAATCTCAAAATGGTCTTGGTCGGTTCCGTTTGTTTGCGTATTTTCTATTATTTTTTTATGAAGTTCTACGCCAGCCATAGGACCTACTCCACCACCTATTACAATTATTTTTTCTTTAATTTTTTGTTTTGATGTATTAAAATATTCTCGACAGTAATGTCTAAAAAATAACTTACGATTCTTAATTTCTATATATTATATAGTTCCACTTTGGAATTTTGTCATTAAATAGAATATATTTATCAATATTTTCTCTAAAAGTATTATGTTATTTTTTAACCGTTACTTATAGTTCGTAAAGTTCATAAACCATTTTATTTATTTTTTTATCTGTATGATTTATTTGATTTTGTAATTCGTTGATTTCTTGTTTTGATTTGTTAAAATATTCTCTCCATTCGTTGTTTTCGTTGCCAAGAGATAATTTTATTTTTTGTTTGCGCAAATCTTTTTTAAACTCCGAATATTCTAATTCTTGAAAATTACGTAATTTTTTTGTGATTATTAATGGAACATGCCCGCTTGTGAGTTCTTCTTGTAATGTTTTTAGAAAGTTATTTTTTTCTTTCTGCAATTTTCTATTTAATGATAATATTTTATCTACTTTTTCTATAAATGGTTGTTGTATCTTCCTTGAAATTACTGGAATAGGTAATTTTCTAAAATCATCTGGATAAAAATAATTTTTTAATCTATGTCGTCTTATATTATTCAAAAAATCATTTGCATATTTTGAATTTATTATTGATAATAAATATTTTAAATCAAATTCTGATGAAATTATTTCTAATTCTTTTCTATTTTTTTCGTTATTTTTTTTAATAGAATTGTCTATACTTCTTGTTTTTATTTCTTTTAAATCATTAAACAATTTAAAAATAATAACTCCGTCATTGCACACAATTCCAGTATTATCAAAAACTCCTTCCGTAATCCGACCTCTTAATATTTTATTTCCGATATATAATTCTGGGAACGTTTTTCTTCTTAATTTACTTGGAACTCTGTCTGTATTCCATTCTAAAAATTTAATTCTATCAAATTTGTATCTTTTTAAATCTTTACCTTCAACAAATAATTTACTATTAATCTCTGTTTTTATAGAACTTATTAAATCGTCTTTTGCAAATTGACCTTTTGCAATATTCTCGTGTGAATTTATAACCATTCCAACACTTATGTAACAAATATTTTTTAACAAAATATTTTTAACATTTACTTTAATATCACGGTAGTATTTTTTAAAAATCTTTATGGGAGTTACTTCATCTTTATTTTTAAAATTACTTTGAATTATATTTTTGTTATCAAAAGAAATTTTATGAATAATTTTTTTATAATTTAAATTATCTGGTTCATTTTTAATAATAGTAATTACAGGAACGACTCCCACTTTTTTAAAAATTTCAATATTCTCAAAATAGTTAATTGACAATAGATTTTTGTTTTCCAATATCCACTTTTGTAATTTGTAGGCGTATTTTGAAGTAGTTATAGAATTTGAAACAACAAATCCATGTATTTTTTTTGGTTTTAAAAGTTTAATTGTTCTTTCGTAGAACGGTATCATTAAATCCCATTTTTCATAAAGAGTTTCATAATCAGCAGAATTATCTAACCACATTCTTTGTTTTATAAAATTTTTATTATCTGTATCGGCTCTCACGTATGGCGGATTTCCGAGAACCACATCAAAACCTCCGTTATCCATTATTTCTTTAAATTCTACTTTCCAATCAAAAGCTTTATCGCCTGCAACTTTTGGGTCATCAATAAGTGAGTTTCCACATTTTATATTGTCGCTCAAATCAGATAATTCTCGTCCTTTTTGCGCTGTTCGCAACCACAATGAAAGTTTTGCAATTTCCACACTTTCATCGTTAATATCAACGCCATAAAGATTATTTTCAAGTATTATTTTGTCTGTCTCAAATAATCTTAATTTTTCTCCTGTTAATTCAAACAATAAATCATCAGTTTGTTTATGTTCCTGAATTAAAAAATTAAGTGTTTGATTTAAAAAAGCACCACTTCCACAAGCGGGGTCAAGTATTTTTAGCGTTAACAACCAATCTTTATAATTGTTTAGTATTTTAAAAAGTTGTTTTCCTTTTTTCGACAAATATATATTTTTATTTTTTATCGTCTTTCTATGATAACTTTCATTAATCAGTAAATTATTTATTTCTAATTCTTCTTTTTTTTCGTTACAAAGAGTGCCGACAGTATTTTCAACTATATATTTTGTAATATATTTTGGTGTGTAAAAAATACCGTCTTTTTTTCTCAAAGAGGCATGCCCACTTTTTTCTGATATTTCAGCTTCCATTTCTTCGACTTCGTTTAGTGAATGTTCGAAAATATGACCGAGAATATTTACATCAACTTCTGAATTAAAATCATAAACTGATAATTTTAGACTATATTTTTCAAGTATTTCGTCATCAATCTTTATGTTTGAACTATCAAGAATTTTATCATTTCTAAAAAGTCCTCCGTTGTATGCTGGAATTTTCCCCCATTTTTTATAAATATGTCCTTTGTCAAGATGTAAAAATAGTTTTTGAAAACGACTGTAAAGAGTAAAATATTCGTCTTCTTCAATAAACATTTTCCATTGTTCGATAACTTTATTAATTGCATTTGGAGGAATTAATCCTCTATCTTCGGCGAAAAATATAAACAAAAAACGGTCGAGAAGCTTCTGCGATTTCTTAAAAAGTGTTAATTTATCATATTGAGTATTTTTTTCAACAAGATTTTCAAATATTTTATCTTTAAATTGTTTATAATCAGCATAAAGTTTGTCTGAAATATCTTCTTCGTGAAATTTTGTTTCTTTTTTTAATTTTTCTGGTTCAAGGTTTTTTAGATATTTATTAGTAACAGATTTTTGGAATAATGACATATTTTTGTTATTAAAATAGTTTATTAAGCAAAATAATCGTTTGTATTTTGTAGGTCGCAAAGTTATTAAATAAAATCAATTAGAAAAACGAAGATTATCAACATATTTAATATTTGAAACTATACAGTTGATAATTAAATAACGAACGCAGGAAGGAGATTCTGTACGTTTAGATTAACTTGTTATAAGCTGGTTGGGATTTTTTTTTAAATTTTGTATGTTCAAAATTTAATATATTTAAAAAAAAATAAAAATAATTATTTGGTGTCTTTATATACAAATCAATAGTTCTTAAAACACCAAATAATTGCAAAAAATATTCTATAATAAAGCTCAATAACTTGATTATTAATATATTAATATTTTCTAACTTTCATTATTTTTTTCGTTTTCTTTTTCATCTATTTCAATCAAATTATGTTTAATAAGTAAATTATACCATTTAAAAATACGTTTAATTACTGATACGTAAACCCTATCTTTATCATATTCTGGTAAAATAGAATCAAAATATTCTTTTAATTTTTTATTCGAAGATTTAAGATCTATCGATTTTTCTCCTCCTTGCTTCTTGAATATCAGTTTAAAAACTTCTTCAAGCGGCATGTCATCTACTTCTGTAAAAATTGCTATATCATGCAATGTACTTATTTTCATCGAAGAGAAAGCATTCATTCTATGACCATCACTTAATGATTCCACTATTATACCATTTTTTGACTTGGCAATATGTTTATATAAGTCAGATTTGCCTGATATTGATAAAATTTTTGTTAAATCCATAATTTATTTTTCTATTAATTTTTTGTGTATTTTTAATATCTGTGGTAATATTTGTTGTTCGCCATCGTTGTATATAACAAAATCTGAACGATTTATTTTTTCTTTGTCGCTGATTTGGTTATTAATTATTCTTTTTATTCTCTTTATAGAGATTTTATCTCTATCTTTTACTCTTCTTATTCTTAGTCTCTCTGGTGCCGTAACCGTAATAATCATATCTGTATATTCAGATGTTCCGCTTTCGAAAAGTATCGCAGTTTCTTTGATAACATATCTGCTTGTTTGTTTTTTTGTCCATTCCAAAAAATGTTTTCTTACAGCTGGATGTACAATAGAATTTATTATATTTAACAAATTCTTATTTTTGAATATTGCTTTTGACAGTTTTTTTTTATTTAGTTTTTTATTTTCTAAATAAATATCATCACCAAATTTTTCTTTTATTGCAACAACTATATTTTTTGAATTATTCATTAACTTTCTTGCTTCTACATCTGAATTATAAATCGGAATTTTTAGTTCTCGGAAGACCTTTGTTACAATTGATTTTCCACTTCCTATTCCACCAGTAAGACCTATTATTTTTGTCATATTTTTGATTTTCTCTTGTTCTATTAAATTTATTTTATAAAAGGTTCTCTCTGGAAAAGACACAATTATATTTTAAAAAATTTAAATATAATTGTGTATAACTTCTTCGACTAACAAAAAAATTAGAATTTATTATTTTTGCACCATTATTTCAGAGGCATCTCTTATTAAAGCATTTTTATCAATTTTGAGTCTCATTTGTCCTTCTGTTTCTATTATTACTGCGTCCTCTTTTATATCTGCAACTTTTCCATGTATTCCTCCTATTGTGAGTACTTTATCACCTTTTTTTAGTTCATCTCTGAATTTTACAAGTTCTTTTCTTTTTTTCATTTGCGGGCGTATCATAAAAAAATAAAATACCACAACTATCATTCCCATCATCAATAACATTGATGTTCCTCCACCTTGTTCTCCTTGTCCCTGCATTAAAAAAATATAATCCATACCGAAAATTTAATTTAATTTGTTTTAATAAATGCTGTTATAATTAAATCAATTGCAACAGTATCGCAATTGGTCTTAACTTTTATTGTTTTGTATTGATTGTTATAAAAACCGTCACTATTATAAATCACTTTAATCTTAGCTGTTTGACCGCTTTTGATACCTTTTTTATCAAACTTTGGTACTGTACATCCGCAATCAGCTTTTACAGATAATATTTTCAATTCTTTGCCACCTATATTTTTATAAACAAAATTATGTTCTATTATCTCTCCTTGTATTAGAGTTCCGAAATTACAAATTTTATTTACAAATTCAATTTTTGGAGCAGATTTATTTACAAAATTATCATCTGTAATTACATTAGTCTCTCCATTATTTTCACAAGACAAAAGTAAAAATAAAAAAATAATATTTATTATTATAATGTTTTTTTTCATTTTTTTTTATAAAACTAAAATTTTTTATGACTTACTGATTGCTATTTGCCAAAAATTTAATCTTTTTAATTCAGCAAATTTTTCATAAGAACTTTTTCGCTAATAGTTCTTTGTACTTCATTTATTTTAAGTCGTTCTTGTTTCATTGAATCTCTGTATCTCAAAGTAACTGTATTGTCTATTTTTGTTTGATGGTCTATTGTAATACAAAATGGAGTTCCTATTGCATCTTGTCTTCTGTATCGTCTACCTATCGAATCTTTTTCTTCGTATTGACAATTAAAATCAAATTTTATTTCATTAAATATTTTTTTTGCTGTTTCAGGCAATCCGTCTTTTTTAAGCAACGGCAGGACGGCAACTTTTATTGGTGCAAGTGCTGGTGGTATTTTAAGAACAACTCTTTTTTCATTATTTTTCCCAATATTTTCTTCTGTATAAGCCATCGACAACACAGACAGAAACATTCTATCGAGTCCGATTGATGTTTCAATAACATAAGGCGTATATGATTTATTAATCTTATGGTCAAAATATTGAATTTTTTTGCCTGAAAATTTTATGTGTTGTGTTAAATCAAAATCACCTCTTGAATGTATGCCTTCAAGTTCTTTGAAACCTATTGGAAAATTAAATTCAATATCAGATGCTGCACTTGCATAATGTGCAAGTTTTTCGTGGTCGTGAAAACGATAATTATCATTGCCAAAGCCAAGCGCAAGATGCCATTTTATTCGTTTTTCTTTCCAAAATTCGAACCATTTGTCCTCCTCGCCAGGGCTAATAAAAAATTGCATCTCCATTTGTTCAAATTCACGCATACGAAAAATAAATTGTCTTGCAACTATTTCATTTCTAAATGCTTTACCTATTTGTGCAATACCAAAAGGAAGTCGCATCCTGCCTGTCTTCTGAACATTAAGATAGTTTACAAAAATTCCCTGAGCTGTTTCTGGTCGAAGATAAATAACATCAGCATCTTCACTTAACGAACCAAGTCGAGTATCGAACATCAAATTAAATTGTCTTACATCAGTCCAATTTTTACTGCCAGAGACAGGACAACTAATTCCGTAATCAATAATAATTTGTTTTAGTTCGTGTAAATTTCCATTGTCTAACGCTTTTTGATAGCGTTCACTAATTTTGTCAATTTTTTTTTGACGAGCAATTATTCTACCATTTGTTGTAAGGAATTGTTCTTTATCAAAAGAATCTCCAAAACGTTTTTGTGCCTTTGCAACATCTTTGTTTATTTTGACAAGTATTTTTTCTCTATGTTCTTCTATCAAAACATCAGCTCTGTATCTTTTTTTTGAATCTTTATTATCAATAAGAGGGTCGTTGAAAGCACCAACATGTCCAGAGGCTTTCCACACGGTAGGGTGCATAAATATTGCAGAATCGATACCAACAATATTATCATTTAATTTTACCATTGAGTCCCACCAATATTTTTTTATGTTATTTTTTAGTTCAACACCATTTTGTCCGTAATCATATACGGCACTTAATCCGTCATAAATTTCACTCGATTGAAACACAAATCCGTATTCCTTAGCATGAGAAATTACTTTCTTAAATGTATTGCTGTTTTTCATTTTTATTTCTTACAAGTTAAAAAGATTAATAATCTGCAAAGTTAAAATTAACAATCGGTAAAACAATTATAAAAATAAACAAATATTTAATATTATTTACAATCATAGCGGTGTAATAAAATAAGAGCTATATTAATACATTAATTATCAGCTTTTTAGGATATATAATAATTTTTCGTATAATTTTTTATTTATTTATTTCGTTTATTTAAAAACAGTAGTATTTGCTTAATTAATTTTATAAAAATGAAAAATTATTATAATATAACAAAAATCTAAATTTAATTACAATCATCATTTGAAGCTATAAAATATTATGCCTAATAAGATTTACATATTTATTTCAATAATTTTATTGTTCTTCAATAATGACAATATAATTATTGAAAAAAGAATAAAAATTATCTGTGATTTCCTAACTATTGATAAAATCGGAAATATATATTGTGTTCGCAATAATACGATAACAAAAATTGATAACAATGGTAAAATTTTAGGAAAATTTAGTGGTTCTTTACATGAAGGAATTACTTGTATTGATGCTGGTGACCCTTTTAAGATAATGTTGTTTCAAAAAGATATAAATAAAATTTTTTTTTTAAATAACAAACTATCAAGAATAGGAATAGAAATTAATCTATATGATTTTGATATTTATGAAACAGCCGCTACGTGCAAATCAGCAGATGGAGGCTTTTGGTTAATTGATTCTGAGAAAAAAGTATTGTGCAAATTCAATTCATTATTTAGATTAGATTTTGAAAAACAACTATTTAATATAGAACAAAATACTGTAACAGGAATGAAAGAAACCGAAGATAAATTGTATATAGATACAAAACAAAATGGAATTCATATTTTTGATTTGTTGGGTAATAAAATAACTAAACTGTTATTGAACACAAACGGAAATTTTCAAGTTATTGATAACAGCGTAATATATTTTGATAAATCGGAATCAGAATTAGTAAAGTTTAATATCACAGACAAGGATTCTGAAAAAATAAATATTCCAAAATCCTTACTCTGTTTAGATGCAATTTGTATTGAAAACAAGTTATTTCTAACAACGAGTGAAGAAATAATTATAGCTAAACAAATTATTGATAATTGATAAATTTATGAAATAATTATTCAATACCAAAAGCGTAATAAGCTACCGAACCGTTTGGATAGATTCCTTTAATATATACACCTCCTTGTGTTTGATTAATTATTTTTTGTATTCCTTCGATATTTTTTACGGCTTGTCGATTAATGTGTGTAATAATAAATCCTTCTTTCACACCTACGGCAAGCAATTTTCCAGCAGATAGTTCTTCGATTTTTACACCATAAGCAATACCAAGTTTTCTTTTTTCTTCATCGCTTATTTCGATGAACGATGCCCCCAAAACTTGAATAATATTTTTATTAATATAACTTGTTGTACCTATTGTGTTCTTCAGAGTTACCAAGAAAGTTTCTATTTTGTCATTACGTCTAATGAGTACAGTAATTTTATCTCCAGGACGATATTTACTTATTTGTTCTTGCAAACGAGCTACTTTATTTATTTTTATATCATTTAGTTTAATAATAATATCTTTTTCTTTAATTCCTGCTTCTGATGCTGCACTTCCTGTAGTAACTTTGTCAATATAAACACCTTCAAGGTCTTCCGTACCGATTTCATTTGCAAACTCTGCATCAATATCACGTATTGAAACGCCAAGTAAAGCCCTTTGAACAGTACCAAACTCGGTTAAATCAGCAACAACCTTTTTTACAATAGTTGATGGCACAGCAAATGAATAACCAGAATATGAACCAGTATGCGATGCAATTGCTGTATTTATTCCAACAAGTTCGCCGTTTGTATTCACAAGTGCGCCTCCGCTGTTACCCGGATTTACAGCTGCATCTGTTTGTATAAACGATTCTATTGCATAAGATTCTTGCAGTAGATTTAAATTTCTGCCTTTTGCACTTACAATTCCAGCAGTTACAGTGGAAGTTAGATTAAAAGGATTACCAACGGCAAGTACCCATTCTCCGATTTTCAAATTTTCGGAATTTCCGAAGTTAATAACTGGTAAATCTTTTGCATCAATTTTAATCAAAGCTATATCTGTTGCTGGGTCTCTGCCTATTATTTCAGCTTCAAAACTTCTCTTATCGTTCAGCATGACTTCTATATTATTTGCTTTACTTATAACATGGTTGTTTGTAACTATGTATCCGTCCTTTGAAATTATAACACCCGAACCAGAAGACAACACAGGAGAATTACCTCTATTATTATACGGATTACCAAAAAAGAAGTCATAAATATTTTGTTGATTATTACTTCTTCTTATTTTCGTTTTTACATGAACAACAGCATTTACAGTTTGCACGGCAGCTTTCGTAAAATCAATATTTCCACTTGTCTTATTGTAATTTGTTAGACTGTATTGTGTTTGTTCAAATTCAGAAATTGCTTTGTCATTTTTAAACTTTTCAAAAACCCAATTTACGCTAAGCGCCGTAAAACCTCCAATAAAAGCAATTAATAGTACTATTAAAATTTTTTTTGTTCTCATAATTTTTTATTTATTTATTTATTTAAATATAAATATAAACGACAAAGTTAAACAAATCAGTATAAATATTCAAACAGATTAACAAATTTTAACCCAAATAAAAATATTAAATATATTTTGCACTACAGAAACACTGTATAAGTAAATTACGAATTATAAATTATGAATTACGAATTGGTTTACACCAGATAATAA